>JAIRUB010000013.1 GCA_031254635.1 Prevotellaceae bacterium
GTTTTTCATCAAGTCGTCGCAGCCACATAAAGTACAGCGGATAATTTCTATATGCTTCATTGAACAGTAAAATTACTCACGCAATGATAATAAATATTCAGCTATATTGAAACACTACCAAATATTCTAATTTTATATATATTATTAATATTTAGACGAATAAATATAATTCAGCGAGTCTAAAAAGGTTAATTCATATTTTTTTCCTATCTTCGCAGGTTATTAAAGAATATCAGAAGAGATGGAAGCAGCCTTGCATAATTATTCAGAAGAAAATATACAAACTCTTGATTGGCAAGAACATATACGCCGCCGTCCGGGGATGTATATTGGTAAGTTGGGAGATGGCTCGCAGCCTGATGACGGCATCTATGTCCTGCTCAAAGAGGTGTTAGACAATTCGGTGGACGAATATGCCATGGGTTTCGGCACAAAAATTGAGATTACAATTGATAATCGAGAGGTAATGGTGCGCGACTACGGCCGCGGTATTCCCTTAGGCAAGTTGGTTGATGCAGCGAGCAAAATGAATACCGGCGCAAAGTACGACAACAAAGCATTTAAAAAATCGGTAGGCTTGAACGGAGTGGGGATTAAAGCAGTAAACGCCTTGTCGAGCACCTTCATTATTCAAGCGGTGCGTGAAAAACAAAGCGCTTTGGCTACCTTTAGCAAGGGCTTGATGCAGCAAAAGAAAGATGCAAAATCAATCGAAAAGAACGGAACATTAGTATGTTTTGTACCCGATGAAGAGCTGTTCGGCAACTATACTTTCAACATGGAGTTTGTAGAGCAGATGGTGCGCAACTACACCTACCTGAATGCAGGCCTTACTGTAAGGCTCAATGGCATTGATTATGTATCCCACAACGGTTTGCTCGATTTGTTGAATGAAAATCTTGGAGAAGCCCCGCTCTACAAGCCTATTCATCTCAAGGGAACAGATATCGAAGTGGTGATTACCCACGGAAATGAATACGGCGAAACCATATATTCCTTTGTAAACGGACAGAACACCACACAGGGCGGCACACACCTGACGGCTTTCCGTGAAGCGGTAAGTAAAATCATTAAAGATTTTTACCGAAAAGATTTTGAGCCGGCGGATATTCGCCATTCCATAGTAGCGGCAGTGAGCGTGCGGGTAGAAGAACCTGTTTTTGAATCGCAGACAAAAACCAAACTTGGCTCTAAAGATATAGGCCCCGATGGTCCTTCAGTGCGCAATTTTATACTCGACTTTTTGGCAGAGCAGTTGGATAATTATTTGCACAAGCACCCTGAGGTTGCCGATGCAATACAGAAGAAAATTTTAGAATCGGAAAAAGAACGTAAGGCGATATCAGGCATACGGACATTGGCGCGTGAACGGGCAAAAAAAGCCAATCTGCACAATAAAAAATTGCGCGATTGTCGTGTTCACTATGGCGATAAACATGAGTTGGCGCAAGCCTCTACGCTTTTTATCACAGAGGGTGATTCGGCCAGCGGATCCATCACCAAAAGTAGGGATGTGAATATTCAGGCGGTATTCAGCCTCCGTGGAAAACCATTGAACACCTATGGGATGACCAAAAAAGTGGTTTATGAAAACGAAGAGTTCAACCTGCTGCAGGCAGCCTTAGATATTGAAAACGACATCGACGACTTGCGTTACAACAATGTGGTAATTGCTACTGATGCCGATGTTGACGGCATGCACATCCGCCTGTTGTTGATTACTTTTTTTCTACAATTTTTCCCCGACCTTATTCGTCAAGGGCACTTGTCAATATTGCAAACACCCTTGTTCCGCGTGCGCAACAAGAAAGGAACCATTTATTGCTACAATGAAGAAGAAAAAAATAATGTTATAAAAAAATTAGGTGTTCATCCTGAAATTACGCGATTTAAAGGCTTGGGCGAAATATCGCCCGACGAATTTCGTAATTTTATCGGTGAGGATATTCGCTTAGAGAAAGTACGATTGAGTAAGGATGATAGTATTCATGATTTGCTGGAGTTTTATATGGGCAAAAACACCCCTGACCGGCAAGTCTTTATCATTGATAACCTCCGCGTAGAAGAAGGCTTGGAGGCAAAGGAGGAGTTGGTAGGAGAAATAGAGTTGTGAGAAAGAATGACTTGTTCGGACGATATTTCATTTTAAAGAGAAGTAATGACAAAAAAAGCAAATGTAAAAAACACACTTCAAATTCACTCACAAGCGAAAGTAGAATTTTACGCAGAATATCTAAATCGCTATCTGAGAATATTGTCTTTGTCAGAACACACTAAGCAAATAAATATTTATGATGTTTTTTGTGGTATGGGGATATACGAAGATGGAGGGAAAGGTAGCCCTATTGTTGCATTTGATACTATAAAAATGTTTATTACGGATAAAAAAAACCTAATAAATAATACTCAAATATCTCTTATTGTCAATGATAAAGAGCAACAAAAAATTAAACGCGTAAAAAATTATATTGATTTAAATAATCAACACTTCTGTAATGTCAGATATTACAATGAAGATGTAGAACAAATGTTTAATGTTGTACAGCAAGAAGTTTCACAAACTAATGCAGATACTCGCAACCTCATTTTTATTGATCCTTATGGTTATAAAGACATAAAGAAAGAAATTCTGTACCAACTAATGGAAAATGGTAAAACTGAAATAATTCTGTTCTTACCAATTTCTCACATGCATAGGTTTACACAAAAAGCAATACAAAGTGAAGAGAGAGTACAATATGAACCATTGCGGAATTTTGTAAATAGTTTTTTTAGTAAAAATCATAAAATACGAAAAGAACAACTCCCTATTATGGAGTACATTCAATTCATTACAGATGTATTAAAATTTAACAACAAGTTTTTTTCCACTTCATATTATATAACACGAGATGTTGCCAACTATTTTGCCCTGTTTTTTATGAGTTCCCATATTTTTTGGTTTCAAAAAATTCTTGAAGTAAAATGGGACTTGGATGAAGTTGCAGGCCGTGGTTTTAAAATACCTGAGCAGATGAAAAGCTTGTTTGAGGCCGAGGAAACAGAAGATGCCAAAAATAAAAATGCTAATCAATTAGAAGAAATATTATTACACAGTTTAATCACCCCTAAAACGAATCGACAAATTCTTGAATTAACTTTAAAATCTGAATTTTTACCAAAACATACAACAGAAATTTTTGAGAAGTGGCAAAAAAGTAATCAAAAATTTAGAGTTTATGATTTAAAAACAAATAAAGAAGCAAGAAAAAATTCTTTTTATGTTTCTGAGAAAGAAGATAAAGTCCAATTTAAAATAGAAAAGCAATGAAAACAACAACAATCGAATGGACAGACAGAACTTGGAACCCTGTTACTGGTTGTTCTAAGATATCGGCAGGTTGTGTAAATTGCTATGCGGAAATAATGGCACGTCGTCTTCAAGCAATGCAGCAAAACAAATATCTTAACGGATTTAAACTTACATTGCACGAAAACGTTTTAGAAGAACCATTACAATGGAAAAAACCACATACTATTTTCGTGTGTTCAATGAGTGATTTATTTCACGATGAAGTCCCTGATAAGTTTATTAATCAAGTAATTAATATTATTAATTTAACTCCTCAACATCGTTATCAACTTCTTACAAAAAGAGCAGAACGAATGGCTAAATATTTTCAAACCCGCAATATTCCCAATAATGTTTGGTTGGGTGTTACTGTTGAAAATCAATCGACGAAAAAACGAATTGATTTTTTACAAAGCTTAAATGCTTCTGTGCGTTTTTTGTCTTGCGAACCTTTGTTAGAAGACTTAGGAGCATTAAACCTTGAAAACATTGACTGGGTTATTGTTGGTGGTGAGAGCGGAAATAAGGCAAGGCTAATGAAAAAAGAATGGGTGTCTGCAATTAAAGAACAAGCAGAAATGCAAAAATCAATGTTTTATTTTAAACAATGGGGGACTTGGGGAAGTGACGGAGTAAAACGTAATAAACATGAAAACGGAAAAGAGTTTAATGGGAAGATATATCAGGCTATGCCGGTTTAGTATTACTGGATTGTTTTGAGAAAGCAGGCATTGAACTTAGACCTGAAATAGATAAATATTATAGAAAATTTAACAGGTGAAATATAATTTATGTCCGAAGAAATAGAACTCATAGACGATAATGATACCGGGGTGGCCAGTGAACCGCAGGGAAAATACGCCTAATTGTTGAGCGACGGCGAAAAACGCTACTAACTTACCGGAATGTACAAAGACTGGTTTTTGGATTATGCTTCTTACGTAATCCTTGAACGGGCAGTGCCGCATATTGATGACGGGCTGAAACCGGTACAGCGACGCATTCTGCATTCGATGAAACGAATGGACGATGGGCGCTACAACAAGGTAGCAAATATCATCGGGCATACCATGCAGTTTCACCCTCATGGCGATGCATCTATCGGTGACGCTTTGGTGCAATTGGGACAGAAAGATTTGGTGGTTGACTGTCAGGGCAATTGGGGCAATATTTTTACTGGCGATGGTGCAGCAGCTCCACGCTATATTGAAGCCCGTCTGTCGAAATTTGCCAGTGAGGTGGTATTTAATCCCAAGACTACCGAGTGGATGGCTTCTTACGACGGACGAAACCAAGAGCCGGTAACGCTGCCGGTAAAGTTCCCTTTATTGTTGGCGCAAGGAGTGGAAGGGATTGCCGTAGGCTTGGCTTCAAAAATCTTACCGCATAATTTCAATGAACTTATTGATGGCGCTATTGCTCACCTTAGGGGAAAAGATTTTGAGTTGTACCCTGATTTTCCGACCGGAGGGATGGCCGACTGCAGTCGCTACAACGATGGACTGCGTGGCGGAGCAGTAAAGGTACGTGCTAACATTACCAAACAGGATAAAAAAACCTTGGTGATTACTGATATTCCTTACGGGAAAACCAGTTCCGCGCTTATTGAAACCATCCTCAAAGCTAACGACAAAGGTAAAATCAAGGTGCGGAAAGTGGACGATAACACTGCTCAGCATGTAGAGATTATGGTGCATCTACACAATGATGTGTCGCCCGACAAAACCATTGATGCGCTTTACGCTTTCACCGATTGCGAAGTGTCGATTTCACCCAATGCCTGTGTAATTATGAACGAAAAACCTCAGTTTATGGGGGTAAAAGATATCTCGCGTTATAATGCCGACCACACTAAAAATCTCTTGTGCCAAGAGTTGCAAATACGCTTGAAAGAGTTAAATGAAGACTGGCATTACTCTTCTTTGGAAAAAATCTTCTTTGAAAAAAGAATTTATCGGGAATTGGAAAATAATGAAATAAAATCGTGGGAACTCCAATTGACAGCGGTAGAAAAAGCCTTGAAGCCTTATGAGAAGAAGTTAAAAGCGCCCATTACTTTCGAAAATATAGAATGGTTGGTAGAAAAACCGGTACGAAAAATTTCCAAATTTGATATTAAGGCAGCTAACGAGTGGATTAAGAATATAGAGGCAGAGATGGAAGAGGTGGAAAATAATTTAGCCAATTTGATAGAATATACAATAAATTATTTCCGTCAGTTGAAAAAGAAATACGGAAAGAATTTTGAACGTAAAACGGAGCTGTGTAGCTTTGAAACCATCGAGGCTACGAAAGTGGTAGTTGCTAATGCCAAGCTGTATGTCAACTATGCAGAGGGTTTTGTGGGGATGGACTTGAAGCGCGACGATGAAGCTCAATATTTATGCGACTGCTCGGATATTGACGAGGTGATTATATTCCTGCGTAGTGGAAAATACATGATTAGCAAAGTTTCCGATAAGGCTTTCTTTGGTAAGGATATTATTCATGCGGCGGTATTCAAGCGAAATAATGAACGTACAATTTATAATGCGATTTACCGTGATGGCAGAAATGGAGATATTTACGTGAAACGTTTTTTTGTATCCGGCGTTACCCGCGATAAGGACTATGATGTTACACAGGGGAACGAAGGCTCACAGTTATTGTGGTTTACGGCTAATCCCAACGGCGAAGCGGAAGTACTGAAGGTGTATCTGAAGCCTCGTCCGAAGTTGAAGAAACTGATTTTTGATTTTGAATTTGGAGGATTGGCTGTTAAGGGACGTAACTCAATGGGAAATATTCTTTCACGTTATGCTATTCATAAAATTGTGTTGAAGGAAAAAGGGACTTCAACCTTCGGCGGCCACCAGATATGGTTTGACGCCGATATCCAGCGCCTCAATGCTGAAGCGCGTGGAGAACTGATTGGCGAATTTTTGATAGACGACCGTATTCTGGCAGTAACCCAGCAGGGGCAATTCTATACTACCAATTTTGACTTGAGCAATCGTTACGAACAGCAGTTGTTGCTTATAGAAAAATTTGATACTAAAAAGATTTATTCCGCAACTTATTATGATGCGGAGTTGGGCAGTTGTTATGTAAAACGTTTTACTTTTGAGCCTAGTGATAATACCCCACAGTTGTTTATTAGTGAGGCACCGGGCTCGTACTTGCTTGAAATCACCTCCGAAAATTTTCCTCAATTAGAAATAACATTTAAGGGCAAGCATGCCAAGCGGGATCCAGAATATGTGGATGTGGAAAAATTTATAGGAATAAAGAGTTTTCGGGCGAAAGGAAAGCGCGTGACTACTTACGATGTAAAAACCATTTCATTCATAGAACCGCTCGAGAAGGAAGTTCTCACAGAGAACATTGTAAAGAAAACTGAAGAAGGTAAGGCTGTGCAAATGTCGCTACTGTAAAAGCACAGTTAGGCTGTAAACAGATGCTATGAAAAAAGTAAATACATCGCCAGCAAAAAAGCTACCACCTAAAGCCGGAGTTCCGGTGAAGCGAAGCTTATTTGACCGAATGGATGGCTTTTTTGACTGTCATCACAAAAAAATGATACGAGCGATGCTGGCCATTAATGTGCTCATCAGTGTTTTGTTTTTTGATAGCAATGTAAGCCTTTCAGGCGATGATTCCGACTATATTGTTGAAGCATTCCGCTTTTGGCATGAAGGTGCATGGCCGGGCTTTCGCGGAGCTTTATATCCTATTTTGCTTAGCCCTTTTATCGCCCTGTTTGGTATTAAGCTTGTTTTGCTTAAAACTATCTCGCTGCTGTGCATTCTGCTGATGTTGTATTTTATTTACAAGGCCTTCTTTCAGCGTATCCCTTCGTCTATTTTGTTTTTTGTCTTATTGCTGTTATCTTTTAACAGTTACTTGACTTTTTATGAAAGCCAGACTTTCAGCGAGCCCTTGTTTATGTTGCTGCAAACGGTGTTGCTTGTCTTTTTCTTTAAATATTTTACAGACCCTTGTGAAGCCTTGCCAATTGGAAAGAAACGCTTATTGCTGCATCTTGTTATTGCCTGTTTTATTTTATTGGTTACCCTTACCAGAACAGTTGGTTATTCGGCTATTGGAGCAGTAATTATATGGTTCCTGTGTAATAAACAATGGCGCGATGCGATATATGCCATGCTTACCACTGTTGCGGTTTTTGTGAGCTTTCATCTGCTAAAAATTTTAGTGTGGCCGCTTAGCGGTAGTAGTTATGACATTAAAGCCTACTTAGTGAAAGATATGTATAACCCAACGAAAGGCTTGGAAACATTGGGTGGATTTGTTATTCGTTTTATTCAAAATGCCGAAGGCTACTTATCACGCAACCTTTCTAATTTTCTTGGTTTGCGTGGCGAAAGCATTACACCTATTCAAACATCAACAGTAATAACCATTTTCTTTGCCCTATTTTTTATTTTTGCATTAATAATGGTGTGGAAGAAGAATAAAGCGTTATTTTTTACCGGATTATATACCATGTTGCTCTGTGGGGCTCACTTTTTTTTGTTGCAAGCTAACTGGCAACAGGAGCGGTTTATGTTAGTACTTTATCCATTTATATTGTTATTATATTTTGCCGCCATATATCAATTGTTAAAACGATATAAGAAGTGGCAATTTCTATTTCCATTGCTTGTCGGCATTATAAGTATAGGCACTTTGATACACACCGGTAAAAAGCTTCAACGACACCTGCCTGTGCTGCAACAACAACTTCAAGGCGATAAATTATATGGTTTTACGCCCGATTGGCGAAACTTTATTTTGATGAGTGAATGGGCGGCTCAAAATTTGCCAGACTCAGCAGTAATAGCCAGCCGCAAGCCAAGCATTTCTTGTATCTACGGGAATCGTTCTTTTGTAGGCATCTATAATGTGCCCGGCGTGGGAAAAGATACACTTGCCACACTATTGAATGCCGGTAATTCTTTGCTTGTAGCCGATGTATCAAAGGGGAAGATTGACTTCTTGAATGCTTATATTCGCTTTGTTGTTCTCGGAAGTGTGGCCATTAATGAGACAACCTCTTCCGTTGTTGCTATCTACGAAATGGATGCAAATATGTTGGCTATAGCCTTACCTATGTTAGCTGAAAACAATGTTGCTCATACGATTGAGCCTACCGATTTTTTTGCTGATGTAGTAAGCAATGACAAGTGTGTTATTCATTCGCCGGACGATATGTTGAGTAAATTGAAAGCACAAAACATTCGTTATGTATTGATGGCTAATCTCCGCTTAAATCCTGCTGTTAATACCGGACAAATTATCAATACGCTGCACCGCTACCTGTATGTAGTATCCTTGAAATATCCCGATATTGTAAAGCAGGAGTGCTACAATATTGGTGGTAACGAAGAGCCTGCCGTTATGTTGGAATTAAATTATTAAACCGAATAGCCGTGTCAATGTTCTCACCATCATCATCGCTTATTTTTCTGATTGGCTTCATGTGCTGCGGAAAAACGACGATTGGAAAACAGATGGCAGTGACATTGAACTACGATTTTGCAGACACCGATGATTTAATAGAAGAATGTTGCAACAAAACCATTTCGGAAATTTTTACTACGGAAGGAGAAAAAAAATTCCGACAATATGAACGAGACGTATTGCATAGCTTATTACACCGTGAAAATTTAGTAGTAGCGTGCGGCGGCGGTCTACCTTGCTTTTTCGATAATATGGAAAAGATGAATGCCTGTGGCGCTACTATCTATCTAAAAGCAGATACAGAACTCTTGGTACAACGCATAGAAAAAGAAAACAACAAACACCGTCCACTTTTGGAAGGTAAAACAGGCTTAGAATTGCGGCTACATATTGAATCCTTATTATCGGAGCGCGAGCAATATTACCGGCAAGCGCAGGTTATTAGGATTTAAAGACGTCTTTATACTCTTGTTCCTTATACTCCCCCTACACATTAAACCTAAAGTGCATGACATCGCCGTCTTGCACAACATATTCTTTGCCTTCGATGCCCATCTTGCCGGCATCGCGGCAAGCAGCTTCGGAGCCTAAGCGAATATAATCGTCGAATTTAATCACCTCGGCGCGGATAAAGCCTCTCTCAATGTCGGAGTGAATAATACCGGCGGCTTGAGGCGCTTTGGTGTCTTTCACATAAGTCCAAGCACGTACTTCTTTTGGGCCGGCAGTAAGAAAAGTTTCAAGGTTGAGCAACTTATAAGCCGCTTGAACCAAGCGTACCATGCTCGACTCTTGTAGTCCCAATGCCTGAAGAAATTCTTGCCGTTCTTCATAAGTTTCCAATTCAGCAATCTCCGACTCGGTTTTCGCTGCTACAATCAACATCTCGGCCTGTTCATCTTTTATGGCTTCCCGCACCATGTCCACATATTTATTGCCGGTAAGGGCAGCGGCTTCATCTACATTACAAACATAAAGCACAGGTTTGTTGGTAAGCAAAAAAAGTTCGTTGGCAATCTTACGATCTTCAGCATTGTCAAAGACTACCGTTCGCGCCGACTTGCCTTGTGCCAAGGCCTCCTTGTATTTAACCAATATGTCATGTAAACGCTTGGCCTGCTTGTCGCCACCGGTTTGCGCCTGTTTTTGCACCTTGCCAATACGATTTTCTACTGTTTCCAAGTCTTTCAACTGAAGCTCGGTGTCTATGTTTTCCTTGTCGCGCACAGGATCAATTGAACCATCGATGTGCATTACTTCGTCATCGTCGAAACAGCGCAATACGTGCAGGAGAGCATTGGTTTCACGAATGCCTGCCAAGAATTGATTGCCCAATCCTTCGCCCCTGCCGGCGCCCTGTACCAACCCTGCAATATCTACTATTTCTACGGTAGTGGGTGTTATTACACGAGGTTTTACTATCTCGGCTAAGGCTTCTAACCGTTTGTCGGGTACTGTGATTACACCCGTATTCGACTCTTTGGTGCAGAACGGAAAATTAACAGCCAACGCTTTAGTGTTACTTAAACAATTAAACAAGGTCGATTTTCCCACATTCGGCGAACCTACAATACCACATTGAAGAGACATAAGAATTTATGATTTATAAGTTATTATTTATGATTTGTTGTGAAGCGTGAAGCGATTTTTCACCCTTTACCTTTACCTTGTACCTTTTTACCTTTTACCTGCTCATTTATCGGTGCTGGTTGAAAAAATTTTTCTTTCTTGCGGAAACTTCGCCACAGTAAAAATATGCCGATTATAATAAATGGCAAGCTCAACAGCTGTCCCATATTAAAAAACATAGCATCCTCAAAATTTACCTGCGTGTTTTTAATAAATTCAATGAAGAAGCGGGCTGTGAAGAGTAGTATTAGAAATAATCCAAACAGGAAGCCGCGATGCATCTTGTGGCTTTTTTTCCTGTAAAGGAAGAACAAGAAACAAAAGATTGCAAAATAAGAAAGCGCTTCGTAGAGTTGAGTAGGATGACAGGGTAGTGTTTCGCCGTTATGTTGAAAAACAAAACCCCAAGGCAAAGTCGTTACACCGCCGTAAATTTCAGAATTCATTAAGTTGCCCAAACGAATCATTGCGCCCGACAAGGCAGCCACAATACCTATACGGTCGAGCAGCCACAAATAGTTTTTTTTGTATTTACGGCACCACAACCATATACCGGTTACTATACCAATAGCGGCGCCGTGGCTGGCCAATCCCTGATAACCTATGAATTTAAACTCCGGTTGAAATTTCATCGGCAAAATAATTTCGAGCGGATGTGCAAGAAAATAACCCGGCTCATTAAAAAGGCAATACCCAAGCCTCGCGCCGATAAGTGTCCCAATGGCTACATAAATGGTTAACTTTTCCAGCAAAAGAATCGGTACTTTTTCGCTCTTAAAAACATATAGAAACACATAGTTGCTGGCAATAAACGCACCTACAAATAATAATCCGTAATA
>JAIRUB010000023.1 GCA_031254635.1 Prevotellaceae bacterium
TCAAAGGTGTCATCGAAAATTACCATTATCGAACAATTGATGAAGAGGGTAAACAACCTGATTATCGGCGGGGGCATGAGTTATACCTTCGTTAAAGCCCAGGGCGGAAAAATAGGCAATTCTATTTGCGAAGATGACCAGTTGCAGTTAGCCTCAGCTATTTTAGCTAAGGCAAAAATGTTGAATGTGAATGTATATTTATCATCGGAAGAATTAATTACCGATGCAAAATTTGAAAATTTCTCCAATCCCTCTGCTGTGTTGAATACGAAAGTCTGCGCCATTGATGCCATTCCCGATGGGTGGGGCGGCGTTGATGTTGCTCCTGCTTCCATTGAAACATGGCGTAAGATAATTATGGAGTCGAAAACCATTTTGTGGAATGGCCCTGTAGGTGTTTTTGAAGTACCTAAGTTTGCCAATGGCACTAAGGCTGTAGCGCAGATGGTGGCCGATGCTACTGCTGAGGGCGCTTATTCGCTTGTCGGCGGCGGCGATTCGGTGGCTGCCGTTAACCAAATGGGCTTTGCCGACAAGGTAAGCTATGTGTCAACCGGAGGAGGTGCATTGCTCGAATATATGGAGGGAATTGAACTTCCTGGTGTAAAGGCTATTCGCGGATAATTATTTAATACTAACTAAATATGAAAAGTTTCTTTAAAATATTTTTTGCCTCACTTTTAGCCTTTGTAATAGGCTCATTGCTGTGTATGTTTATTTTCTTCGGCATAATAGGAGCTATGCTATCCTTTGCCAATACCGAAGAAACAGTGATTGTAAAACCTAATTCGGTATTACGCATTATGCTTGACAAGCCCGTAGAAGAACGTGGCGGCTCCTCATTGTCGGGCATGAGTTTATTGAGCAGACTTTCTTTTGAGTCGAATATAGGCATAAACGATTTAGTGAAAGGGGTTACTTATGCGGCGATTGACCCTAATATCCGTATGCTTTATATGGATTTGAGCCAACTGCAAATCGGCGCCGGCCATCTCGAAGAATTGCGAAATGCAGTGGTGCAATTTAAAGAGTCGGGAAAACCAATTATTGCTTACGGCGATAATTTTTCACAGGGAGCTTATTATTTAGCTTCCGTGGCCGACAGGATTTACCTTAATCCTTTTGGCTCGTTAAGCCTGCAAGGGGTTCGTGCCGAAATTATGTTTTTCAAACGATTGTTGGAAAAATTGCAGATTGACGCGCAAATTATCCGACATGGCAAATATAAGAGCGCTGTTGAGCCTGTTATGCTCGACCAGATGAGCACCGAAAACAGAGAGCAAGTCCTTTCGTTTATAAATTCTATTTGGAATCATTGGCTGGCCGGTATTGCCGATGCCCGCGGAATGGAAGTGAAAAAACTGCAGGAATTGGCCGATAATGGAATATTTTCTGTGATGGGATTGAGTAGCGATGCACTAAGTGCAGGATTGGTTGATGGCTTGATGTACAAAGACGAACTCTTGAATGAATTGGTAAAACTCTCCGGTGAAAGGAGGGAACAAGACATCAAAATGGTGGATGTTACCCGCTATTCAAAAGTGGTAAAACCGAATCTAAAAACCAGAAACAGGATTGCAGTTGTTTATGCCGACGGTGATATCACCATGGGCAAAGACGAGGAAGGTATTACCGCTTGGAATTATGCCAACATTCTACGCGGCGTGCGTAGCGATTCAACCATAAAGGCTGTGGTGTTCCGTGTAAATTCTCCGGGAGGCTCTGCACAGGCTTCGGAAATTATTGCCCGCGAATTAGCCCTTGTTAATGATGTTAAGCCGGTAGTAATCTCGATGGGTAATTATGCAGCTTCCGGCGGTTATTGGATTTCTATGCCTTCGCGTATGGTGGTTACCAATCCTACCTGCCTCACTGGTTCTATTGGTGTGTTTGGGGTAATTCCCAATTTAGAAAAGGGATTAAAAAATCATCTTGGCATAACGGTGGATGTTGCTAAATCGGCACAATCGGCCGACTTCCCCTCCGGTTATCGCTCGCTCAGCAATCAGGAACGCGCCATTTCTCAGGCAAGCATTGAAGATATATATGTCAATTTTGTAAAAAAAGTAGCGCAGAGCCGCGATATGGATATTCAAACAGTAGATGCCTTAGGGCAAGGCCGTGTATGGACAGGCTTGCAAGCAGTGGAAAATAAGTTAGCCGACCATATTGGCGGACTGACCGAGGCTATCGAGGCTGCCGCTATGCTGGCCGAGCTCGACAGCTATCGTCTGAAAGAACTGCCTGCACAAAAAGATATGTACACCCAATTGATGGAATTGTTCAAAAATTCTATGATTAGCTCACAGAGTAACAGCATTGCCAAGACCTACCAAAAATTGGCAAAACAATTGGATTTATTACAAGAGGCACGCATATTAGCCCGTATGCCCTTTGATGTCAACATTTATTAAAATTGTATAAAACTTGGTTCGTGTCCTTCAATTTTTTGTACTGCTCTTAGCAGTGGTTCTGCTGACGGGGCGCTGTGCCAATGTTGCGCAAGGCCCCAGCGGAGGTCCTAAAGATACC
The DNA here is from genome assembly GCA_031254635.1 of Prevotellaceae bacterium. Taxonomy (GTDB): domain Bacteria; phylum Bacteroidota; class Bacteroidia; order Bacteroidales; family UBA932; genus UBA932. The sequence goes on from JAIRUB010000023.1 coordinate 2,533, forward strand.
ATTCCTCCGGTGTTATTAGCTACTATGCCGGAATTTTATGCCGTTAATCAATCTCCATCGAAAGTAATATTGCGTTTTAATGAATATGTACAAGTAAAGGATGCTGCGAGAAACGTAGTAGTGTCGCCTCCTTCCCTCCAGAGGCCTGAAATACGCCTGCGAGGTAAAACTGTGCAGGTAGTATTTGACGACACTTTGAAAACCAATGCAACTTACACAATCGACTTCGGAGCTTCTATTTCCGACCTGAATGAAGGTAATCTTTTTCCACCTTTCTGTTTTGTTTTTTCGACAGGGGCAACAATAGATTCCATGATGCTTACCGGAAAGGTGCTTGACGCTTACACAAAAGAGCCTGTACCGGTTGCAACAGTAGCCTTGTATGAAGACAAGAGCGATACCGCTATTTATAAAACCTTGCCGGTGGCCATTACACGCACCGATAATTGGGGTTATTTTACCCTTCAAAATATTAAACCTATACCATACAAGATGGTGGCTTTCGTCGATAAAAATAATAATTTGAAGTATGATGCCGGTAATGAAATATTGGCTTTTCTTGATAGTACAGTATTGCCCGTAACTGTTATTTCCGATTATAAAACACTACTTACAGCGATAGACCCTAAGGATACCGTACAATTGCTGGCACGGCCTTATGAATGGGAATTATATACTTCTACGGAGAAAGTCGGGAAACAATTTCTCAAAGATCAGGAACTGACAGGAAAGCGGCAAATAACCTTGGTCTTCGGACAACCTCATGCTATCGTTGATTCGTTGATAATAAAAGATATTAATGCCTCGGATATAACTATGGAGCATAGCCGTTTTTCCGACACCTTGATTTATTGGATTACTGCAGCAAGCTTGCCCGATACGTTGTCAGCCCAAATTACTTACCATCGAACTGACTCCTTAGACCTTCTATCGCCTCTTACTGCACCATTGAGGTTACAGTTAAAGAAAGAAGATAAACCGGACACTAAAAAGGATAAAGATAAGGAGCCGGAAGAACCAAAACTTGTCCCAACCATTAACTATAGCGGTGAAACCATTATGAAGCAGGGCGTGCTATTCAAATTCCCAACTTTGCTTACTCAAAATGATCTGTCGAAGATTCAACTCTGGGAAAAAGATATCAAGGACAAGGACATACAAACACCGGAACCGTTTACCCTAACAGCAGATACTGTTTATCTTCGACAATACAGACTGCAAGCAAAGTGGCAAACCGGAACAAGTTATGAATTATTGCTGTTGCCGGAAGCCTTTATGGATATTTACGGCTTGGTCAACGATTCGATCACCAAAGCCATTATTACCGAAAACCCCGACAAATATAGTAGCATGAAATTTGTTATGACAGGCGTTGACTCCGCACAGATAATAGTGCAATTGCTGAGTGAGAAAAAAGACAGGATACTGCGAGAAGAAATTATTACAGCCGACGGGACAGTGGAGATGGATTATCTGAGAGCAGGAAAATATACGCTGCGGCTAATTCGCGATGATAATAGAAATGGCATTTGGGACCCCGCCATATATTTGGAAGGCCGTCAACCCGAGTTGGCAGAGTTTTATACTTTGCCCGATGGAAAAGAAGTGATAGAATTGCCCGATAACACAGACATAACGCAACAAGTGAATATTATTGCTGTGTTTACCCGTAACCGGAAAGATGAACTCCCAAAAATAGTACCAAAAACATTAGATGAAGATACCGAAATTATCCGCAATCAAAACAAAGAAACAGAAACAACACCCCTCATCAATGATGTCAGCCGTGAACTTAAAGAATAAATTGCGGGCAATTACTATTGCTTCGCTTTTTGTTGTGCTTCCTTTCTTGGGTAAGGCACAACATTTTATTGGTATAAAAGAAGGTGTAAATATTTCATCTGTATGGTTTAATCCTGCGCAAAAAAGCGATAGTTCGATTGTCCAATGGTTGAATGTAGGGCTTGTTTATAAATACTATAACCTCCCTTGGGTAGGTTTTCAAACAGGATTGAACCTTTCCGAAAAAGGTTTTATGTGGAACGATACTATTCGTCGGCACAAAGTGCTTGAACTACCTTTATTATCGCAGTTTCATTACGAAACGTGGCATCTGCGTTTTATAATTAACGCAGGAATGTATGCGTCCTACGCTTTGAGCGGAGAAATAAGTTATGAGAAAAACGGGGCAATGATAAAAGAAGAGTATGTCTTTACCACCCATGACCGGCGGATTGAGTACGGCATGCATGCCGGAGGAGGTATTGGGTTTATCTTCAAGCCTTTTGAACTGCAATTTGAGGCCGGTTACCAGTTTGCTTTTTCTTATGTGATGGACCCTCATCGCACCAACAAATCTACCATATATACCCGCTTTCAACAGTGGATGTTTTCGGTAGCCCTGCTTTTTCAATTATAAATGGATACCCAGGTGCAATATATGCGTCGAAAAACCCGCGAGGTGCTTGTCGGAGGCCTTGCTATGGGCGGCACGCAGCCTGTACGTGTACAAACCATGACAACTACCAACACCTTGGATGTAGCGTCATCGGTAGCACAATGCAAACGCATTGCCGATGCGGGCGCCGACTATGTGCGGCTGACTACACAAGGCCTGCGAGAGGTAGAAGCTTTAGCGCAAATTAAACAGCAACTACGCGCTGCCGGTTATACCACTCCGCTAATTGCTGACGTACATTTCACACCCAAAGTTGCACTCGCCGCCGCTGCTGTGGCCGACAAGGTACGTATCAACCCGGGAAACTTCGGACACACATACGAAGAAGCAGAGACACAATTATTGCAACTCATTGACATTTGCCGCCAACATGGCACAGTGCTGCGTATTGGTGTAAACCACGGCTCATTAGCTGAGCGTATAGTTGAAGAATATGGCGACAGCCCACAGGGAATGCTTGCCTCAGCAATGGAATTTTTGCATATTTGCAGAAATAATAATTTCCACGAAGTAGTGGTATCCATGAAGTCGAGCAACACCCGTGTAATGGTAGAAGCCTACCGTTTGTTGGTTGCAGCTATGGATGCCGAAAAGATGAACTATCCTTTACACCTTGGCGTAACTGAAGCAGGCGACGGCGACGATGGGCGCATAAAATCGGCAGTAGGTATAGGCACCTTGCTGGCACAGGGTTTCGGCGACACCATAAGAGTATCGCTAACCGAAGCGCCCGAAAATGAAATTCCCGTAGCACAAGCCTTAGTGCAAATCTCCCCACAATACCCTTTACCCTTTACCCTTCACCCTTTACCTATTGTTAAAAAAGAAGCATTACAGTTTCATTATAACACAGCATCACGCGAAGAACTGTTGCTGCGCCTATCCTGCCAAGCAGGGCCTCTGCTGCTTGACGGCTATGTCAACGATGTGCATATTTCGGCAGCGATTAATGGTAAACCTTTGGAACAGGCGGAGTGTGAAGAATTAGCGGCAACGCTCTTACAGGCTGCTCGTGTGCGTTTCAGTAAACCCGAATATATTGCCTGTCCGGGCTGCGGACGCACCCTCTTCGATTTACAGCCGGTGTTAGCGGCTGTGCGTGCAGCCACAACTCAGCTGAAAGGGCTGAAAATTGCCGTGATGGGCTGCATAGTGAACGGCCCCGGCGAAATGGCCGATGCCGACTACGGCTATGTGGGCGCAGGCCCCGGATTGATTACCCTCTACAAGGGTAAAACCCCTGTAAAAAAGAATATCTCTCAGCAGTCGGCGGTGGAAGAACTCATCGCCTTAATTAAGGAAAGCGGGGATTTCATTGAGGAAACTATCTAAAATGGAGAAAGATTTATGATTTTCCCAACTCTTCCCTAATGATTCTTCTAATCAATTCAACATCAACAATATTATTACTTTGATTATTAACATAGCCGCTTTGGTTGGCTGTTGAATTGAAGATAATGTGAAAAATATTTGTTGCATTAAGCAAGGTGGACATATCAATTTCCAAAATTTCTGCGATTTGCTGTAATCTATCTATTTTTGGGATTACAGTCCCATTTTCAATCCGTGCATACGAGGATTGTGATACGCCCAACTCATGTGCCACATGTTCTTGTGAGAGATTTTTTAATTCTCTGATTTGTCTGATGTTAGTTCCTATACTCATCGTTTTGCATATTTTAGGTGCAAGTATAATAAATTATTCATAAAACGAACAAGCAATTTTAAGAAATGACTCTACCTTTGTTTTTAAAATGAGTTCATAAATAAATTGCTTGCTATTGTAAAAGAGATAAAATACAGAGTATCAACAAATTAAAGAAATCTTTATAAAAAAAGTATGTAGATTATTAGTTAACCCATTAAATTATTATATTATGAAAAAAGAAAAAAAAATTAAAACAATTACCTTAGTAGGAAGGTCAAAGCTTGCATTATTAAGAGGAGGTAATAAAAGCATTGATATGAAAGAGGATCTTACGGCTTGTGCTTGTTGTATCTGTAATCCAGGGCAAAGCGGAGGAACCCCATATGATGCACAGAAACCAGGTGGTAAAGTGCATCATGATAATTCTATTAACTGTCTTTTGACTCCTTATGAAGCCAGATAAGACTTAATTTTAATATTAATGTTTATCAGGGCTATAAAAAATAGCCCTGATTTTTTTAAAGTTTAAAACTTATGGAGTACAAAAATATTAATGCTGTTTCAATGGAGATTGGTAATAGTATATATTTATATGACCGATTTTCAAATGAGTTTATGAAAATAGACAAAGCAATTGAAAAAATTCTTGATGATTTCTTTACCTTAAGTGTTGAAGAGATTGAAGCAAAGCATACAGATATCACAAAAAGTGAAATTATTGAAAAAATAGACTTTATTAAAAAAGCGCAAAGCGAGCACAATGTACTAATTCCTTATAAAGTTTCACATTTTGCGATGTCTCCGAATTTGTCTATCTATGACAAAATAAAGAAAAAAATTGAATCTGGGTTAACGAATCTAATTCTTGCTGCAACAGAAGAGTGTAATTTGAGATGTAAGTATTGTATTTATTCAGGAGCCTACCCAACTATAATTAGAACGCATAACTCAGGTTATTTATCATGGGAAACAGCAAAAAAAGCGATTGATATTTTTTAAAAAAACGCTGATCATTCTCCCGATAATACTAAATATATATCATTTTATGGTGGCGAAGCACTTTTGAACTTCAAACTTATTAAGGAAACAGTAAAATACGTAAGGCAACAGAACCCTGCTGTTGAATTTGTGCTTACCACTAATTTAACTTTAATGACAAAGGAAATTGCGGATTTTTTTGTTAAGAATAATTTTCATGTCGGAGTAAGTTTGGATGGCCCGGCTTTTATTCATGATAAATATAGGATAACTAAGAATAATGAAAAGACTCATGATGTTATTCTAAAAAACCTAGAAATAATAAAATCTATAGATCAAAATTATTTTTTCAATAAAATTACTTTTATGTGTGTCCTAGCCCCTCATGAATATAATTTAAATTCATTAGATGAGTATTTTTCAAATGAACCACCATTTAGAGACTTCTCATTAGCCCGGTTTAAAATTAATGTTGTAAATTCAGAAATTAATACTTTTGAAAAGGATAATAATTATTCCGAATTTTATAAACGTTTTAATACTTTTGCTTTTGAAAAATTTATTAATGCGCATATACATAAAAAAACAGATTTTTCTGATATGAAAGCAACATATATATGCTGTGTAGATGGCTTTAAAAGAATTCTATATAGAAATCCAATTAAGATGGATGAATTTAGTTATTTTTGGCCTAACGGTGCCTGTATACCGGGATTGAGAAGTCTGTATGTATCTTCTGATGGAAATCTTTATCCTTGTGAAAGTTTATATGATCATAATACTTTTAGTATAGGGGATGTAGAGAGCGGCATTAATATTCAAAAAATAGCAAATTTAGTTGAAGAGTATTGCAAAGAAACCGTTGATTATTGTAAAGATTGTTGGGCGTATAGATTTTGTGGAAGCTGTTTTACTTCGGCACTGATAGAGAATGGAAAATATTCTCATGAAAAGAAAAAAGCGAATTGCGAAAGTAGGAAAAGCGGTATTTTACAATCTTTTAAGGATTTTTTAACGGTTATTGATAAAAATCCAACGGCATTTGACTACTTGACATTAGAAGACAAACCTGTTAACTTTGCTAATATGAATTCAGATGATTGAATCATAAATTATTGATTGTTAATATTCTTTTAATATAATTTTGTCATAACAAAAAACAATAAGTATATTTGTCCTCTGAACAAGTATTTTCCATCAACAATAAGAGGGTGAAAAAATGATGGTTTTAAAATTTCTATCAAGAAATAAGTTATATACTGCGGTAACTATTGTTGGATTTAGTTTGTCTTTAGCCTTCATACTCCTATTGGGAATTTTTATACGACAGGAGTTTTCGATAGATAAATTTCACACGAATGCAGATAGAATATTCTTATTAGCGCAAGATAAATTGACCGCTTATTCTGCAAATCCTGTTGCTGATTTAATAAAGGATAATTTACCTGAAGTGGAAAGCTATACACGGATTGCATCGCTTGATGTTACGGTAGATGTTGATTTTAACTTAAAGATAAAAGCACATGCAACATTTGTGGATGCTGCTTTTTTTGAGATTTTTTCGTTCAAGTTGAATCATGGAACTGCCGCAAGTGTGTTAAAAATGAGAAATAGTGCGGTAATTAGCGAATCTTTTGCGAGGAAATTTTTTCCGGAGAAAAATCTTATTGGAGAAGTAATTACTGTCAATGATTCCATAGTATTAAATATAACCGGCATTATGGAAGATTTTCCGCTGAATACTCAAATGCCGGATACCGATATTTTAATCAACTATCAAACGCTTGACAGATTTTGGGATGTTCCCGAATCCAACATTTTAACAGCGTGGGGTATTTCTAATTTTAGTGTTTATATTCTCGCTAAACAGGGCTGTGATTTGCCTTCAAAGTCTTCTGCCGTTTTGGAGCTGTTTTTAAAACACAATTATTGGCTCTACACATCCGACTATGCAAAAGAAGTAACATTTATACCACTAAAAGAGGTCTATTTCAGTGGCGTTCAAACAATGGCGGGAAAAATAAAAACCAATAATAAAACTACAGTGCTAATATATGGTATTATCGCTTTATTGATTCTAATTGTAGCGGTCCTGAATTATATTAATCTGTCCGTTGCTCAGGCAGGGCAAAGAATTCATAAAACAGCCATAAAGAAATTATTGGGCAGCAACAATCGAGACATCATTTTATCATTCATCAAAGAATCAATACTGATCACCTCAATATCGCTCTTTTTAGCATTTATTTTAGCTTTCTTGTTTAAGGATATTTTTGAACAAATATTAAATACGAAACTCTATATTGTTAAGCAATTAACAGATGTTACATTTCTTATAATAACTATTTTAGGAGTGTTCATTGTTGGGATAATGACTGGTTTAATACCTGCACTTGCTGTTTTTAAAGTTAATTTGGCAGAGGTGCTAAAAGGTACCTACTCCCGAAAAGTTAAGATGGTTTATTCCAAAATATTTATTTCGCTTCAATATTTGGTTGCCTTTGTTTTATTGGCTTGTTGTGGTTTTATTGCCAAGCAAACGATAGAAATGCAAAATCATGATTTAAAATTTAATTATCAAAATTTATATAGAGTTTTCGGCTTGATTAAACCGGAGAACAGACAGGGGCTTAAGAGTGCTTTAGAGAGAATTTCCGGCATTGAAATGATCTCATTTTCGGGATCGCCATTAAGTGGATATAGTGTTACTGCATTTAATTATGATGGAAAGCCTTTGAGTTTTGATTGTTATTATGTTGATTCGTCTTTTTTCAATATCCTTGAAATAAAAGTAAATCCAACAGGTGTTGCTAAAACCGAGCATTCAATATGGGTAAACAAGATGGGCTATGAGGCCTTACAGGTTGACCGGATATCTCATTCATTTAGTATTGAAAATAATATATATCACATTTTAGGAGTGTTTGATAATATAATTTACAAACCGTTACGTTATAAATCCGGTATGTTGATGGTATTTCCACATAAACCGGATGACAATATATATGAGTGTTTAATAAAAACCGCTTTACCCATAAATTCTAAAACAATAAGCAAGATAAAAGAAACCTATCTTCAATTTAATATTGCAGATGTAGAAATATCATCTGGTGATGACCACATAAATAATTGGTATAGTGAGGAAAAGAAGACAATAAACATCATTGCTATTTTTGCTGTAATCACATTCGCTATATTAATTATGGGAATTGTTGCAATGACATTATACTATGTTCAGCAAAACAAAAAAAATATATGCATCAGAAAAGTATACGGGGCGAATATTAATGATATTTTAATAATGTGCAATAGATTTTTTTTA
>JAIRUB010000064.1 GCA_031254635.1 Prevotellaceae bacterium
AGAAGTTGTGTGTTTTGAGCAATGTTTCTATTGTTGAAATTCGTTAAACCGAAGTCCAACAACATATTAAGCATTATTGTAAAACTCAGAACAGCAAAGTAGATTCCATAGTTTTCTGCACCTACAGTATTTTGAACTCCACGGTCGATTCCAAGAATCCAAAAAGGCTTAATAAGCAGATTCAAAAAAAGAAGAAAGAGGATATTGAAAATGAAGTCTCTTTGTTTCATCAATCTAAATTAAAACAAGGGCAAAAGTATATTTTATTTAGAATTTACGAATCACTGCTTAATTACCTTTTTCGTAACCAAACCTTGTTCGGTTTTTATTTGCAAGAAGTAAAACCAATTCAAGAAGTCAAAGAACTTTTATTAATGATTAGAGATTAATGGTTAAAGGTTAATGTTTTACGACCTTTTTTGTTACCGTTCCGTTTTCGGTTTTTATTTTTAAGAAATATACTCCGTTGGGCAAGTGGCTTATGTTTATGGTAGTTTCTGGGGACAATAAAGACGGTTGGGACAATATTTTTTTGCCCATTATGTCAAAAATTTCAATACCCTCAACTCTCAACTCTAAACTCTGAACTCTAAACTCTCCCGTTGTTGGGTTCGGATACACCGTGATTCGTAATTCGTCATTCGTAATTGCAGGAATATTAACATCATCGCAGTCAATCTCTTGCCAACGTAAAGAGGGATACATACCTTTTTCATCACATATTTTCCAAACAGAAGTAGTATTGCTTATATCCCAGGCTGCAGTTACCCAGTTTGAGCCTGTGTTGTAGAATGCTAATGATTGTAATATTGCGAGGTCTTTTGCTGTGCCTGCTACACTTTCACCGTCTGTAATGCTTACTGGTGTGCCGTTGCTTTCAACTGTCATTGTGTTTAGTGCATAGTTGGTGGCATAAGTGCCGAATACATCAGTTCCAACTATGCGGTTAACATCTGTGCTGTTAGCAATAACGCTGCTGTTTGCTGCTACGCTATTTCTGATACTGCCACCTTGTTGTAAGGGATCGTCGGGAGACATTGGAAACATACCGTTCATTGCTACTATTCCACCGGCAGCATTCACAAAGGGTGTGCCCGTAAGTGTAGCCGATACGCTACCGGTAGCATAGCAATATTCTATAGTAGAGCCAAAGGCTTGCAATCCAACCAAACCACCGGCAACACTTACCATTTGGTCGGTTCCCATATCTGCTCCTGTTGTAGTAACATCGCTTGTGGAATATGAATTTTTAATTTCACCGTTACCAACATTCATAATTACCAAACCTGCTGCAAGCATAGCACTGTTCACATTTCCGCTTGCATAACAATTTTCTATAATTCCGTCGTTGCTTGAAACCAATCCTGCCGCAGCCATAATTCCGTTCACATTTCCGCTTGCATAACAATTTCTCATAGTACCGCTATTAAATATTGATAGCCCTCCTATTTGCATTCCGTCCACATTACCCGTTGCATAGCAATTTTCCAAAGTACCGCTATTGCTTCCAATAAAACCACCGGCATTTTCACTATTTGCAGTTACATTGCAAGTAGAATGGCTGTTTGTAATCATACTATTTTCACTATTATATGCCACCAAGCCTGCTACATAATCCTCTCCGTTTATTGTACCTGTTGAATAACAATTATCAATGGTAGAAAATCCACTGCCGGCACTAGCATAATTGCGTGCGATTAAGGCAGCTACATGCCAATCGCCTTCTATATTGCAGTTTTCTATTCCCAAATCTTTAATACTCGCATCCATAAGGTTGCCAAACAAAGCAACATCGCTTTCTGTTGGGCGATTAATCGTAAGATTACTAATTACTTTATTATTTCCGTCAAAGTGTCCTCTAAAATAGCATAAAGAACCACCGTATATGGGGTCTTCTATTCCTATGGGTTTCCAATTATAAGCATCCAAATCCAAATCATTCATTAAAATATAGTATTTGCCCAGACTGACTGCTCCTCCTGCGTTTACATAGTTTGCAAATGCTTTTAAATTTTCTGCGGTGCATATTTGATAAGGGCTTAGTTCAGAGCCATCTCCGCCACAAAAAATTTCAGTTTCATCGCTGCAAAGTATTCCCTGCCAACGCAAAAACGGCAAACTCTCGCCATCGCACATTTTCCATAAGGAAGCATCTGTTTCAATGTCCCATGCAGAATTTTTCCAATTTGATGTTGTAGTATAAAAAGCAAGGCTTTGAAGTTCAGGCATTGTTTTGGCTGTGCCAGCGAAGTCTGAAGCGTCTGTTACAGTAACGGAGCCGTTGCCGTCTTGCAGAATCATTGTATTGAGTGCATAGTTGTTGTGGTAAACGCCTCCATCTGTATCATATCCAACAATACGATTGACATCTGCAATGGCAGATGCTGTTTTTACGGAAATATTTGCTGCTACACAGTTTATAACGGTACTGTTTTCTGAATTGCTTGCTATTATTCCGCCTGCATACGCCCAGTCTGTTGTTTCAGTTGCGGTTACGTTTCCTGTGGAATAACAATACGAAATTGTAGAGCCTGTACAAAGACCTCCTATCAATCCGCCCACGCCACCGTCGCCGGTTACGTTACAAGTGGAGTAGGAATTGGTTATTAAACACTCTCCATCGGTTCCGCCTGCCAAGCCGCCAATTCCGCTATGCCCGATTATAATGCCGGTAGAATAGCAATTAGCAATTACGCTTTCAATAGGCAAGCCCGCAATAGCACCAATAGTGTATTGTCCTATTATGTTGCACTCTTCTATTCCGAGGTTGGTAATATTTGCTTCGTAAATACGACCGAACAATCCGAGAGAACTTTCTGTCGGGCGATTAATCTTCAAGTTTTTTATGATTTTTCCATTTCCGTTGAAATTGCCTTGAAACCAGCCTTTACTCCAATTTCCCGCACCTGAAATCTCAATTCCTATGGGTTTCCAATTGGTATCGCTATCAAAGTCAAGGTTGTTCATTAGTTTATAATAAACACCTTTAGTTTCTATTCCGTTGCCGTCGTTTACATAGTCTGCTAAGGCTTTTAACTCTGCGTGGGTTGTAATTTCCCATGGAGTATCAATTGTTCCGTTTCCGTTCATACCGTCGGGAGGCCAGGTGGTTTGCGCCTGCGCGAAGAAAGGCAAAAGAACAGAAGAGCAGAAAAGCAGAAAAGCAGAAAGCGTGGATAAATTCCCCTTCAATTTTTTGAAGGGGTGTCTGCTGTAGGCAGACGGGGTAGTTAAATTTGTGTGTGTTTTTTTCATAAATATTTTTTAAAATTGTTAATAGGTTTATAGGTTTAAAGGTTAATGATTAATGTTCCTTTCACGCAAACCACTAACCACTAATTAGTACTGATGCGTTAACTTTTTAAATTTTATTATAATTAACTAATATACAAATAAATATAAGCGTTCTTTGATTTTTTGATTTGAATTGACGGTAATAAAAAATTTACAGCATATTTACCCGTGCCGAAGTCACGGGAGCGGCCTCAATCCCCTTCAAATTTTGAAGGGGAGCCCGTT
>JAIRUB010000066.1 GCA_031254635.1 Prevotellaceae bacterium
TTTTCCACAATCACAATAGCATTGTCCAAATCGCCGCCTTTAATCAGGTTGTTTTTGAACAAGGGCTCCAATTCATGCAGGAAAACGAAGGTGCGGCAGGGTGCAATTCCTGTAGCAAACTCGCTGACATCATTCATTCGGGCATATTGATTGCCAATTACTTCGGAATTATAGTCAATCATTACTTCCATGCTGAATTTATCGTCGGGAAGAAGTGTAATTTCTTTACCAAAAGCCTCATCGCGATATACAAATTTTTCTTTAATTTCGAAGTACCAACGATCTTCGTTCTGCTCTTCTACACCTGTTTCGATAATACCTTCCACATACAGGCGGGCGCTGCCGTCCATAATAGGCGCTTCGGGAGCATCAACCTTAACTAAAGCATTATCCACTCCCATTCCGGAAAGGGCTGCTAATACATGTTCTATGGTGCTGATTTTAACATTGTTTTTTTCCAATGTCGTACCTCTGGAGGTTGCTGTCACATTGTCGGCTATAGCTTCTATGATAGGTTGTTCAGGTAAATCTACACGTTGAAACTTTACCCCGTGGTTAACAGGCGCCGGCTCAATGGCCATCTCTACTTGCAGGCCTGTGTGTAAACCACGACCGGTGAAAGTAAGCGATTGTTTAAGCGTTTGTTGTTTTTGTTGCATCAATAATCGTGTTAGTAATCTAAAGGTTTAACCTGCAAATATAAACAAAAAATTTGGGGATTACCTCTTTTAGACTTATAAAATATCAAACAGGGGTATTCAGAAAATTACAACCATGCTATAAATTAGTCTTTTACAAACATCAAAGGGCGCACCTCTTTTAAATCTTAAATTCTTAAATTGGTATCAGGATATGTAATACCCCCCAATTTTTGGGCAATAGTTTAAGGTGTATCTTTTGCAAAAGTAATTGAAAGTGCTTCGGCAAAAGAATTTAAGCCATTCTTCAATGATTACATAAGTTAAAATGCAAAAGTTACAACTGATGTTTGGAAAGGTTATCTGCCATAAACGTGAGGCGATTTTTTCGGTAAATCAACGAGTTACAAGTTTATTCGGTTATTCCGTTACTCAGTTATTCAGCTATTGATTGTCGCATATCCTTAATATCCTAATCTTAATCTCTCTGTCACTTCTTCCCAAAGGCCTCAATGCCGCTATTCAAGAATTGTAGAAACTCGTCGGTGCTGCATTTGGCAACAGGCTTAGTGAGTGGCTTTTCGTCAAAACCAATCAAGGCATAGAAGGGCTGTGCCATTACGCCAAAATACGCTACCTGATAGTCGCGCAGTTTACCACCTAAGGTTTTATATACCTTGTTATCGAAGGTAGAAGTTACCCATTCGTTTTCGGGTAGTTCGGTTTTATCGTCTATATAAAGGGTTGCAATCACTACCTTATTGCGTAAAATACCTAACACTCTTTCATCGCTCCACACTGTAGCTTCCATTTTCTTGCACTCGCTGCATCCATCGAATTTAAAAGCCAACAACACCGGCTTGTTTTGTTGTTTAGCGCATTCTATTGCTTGAGCAATGTCGTGGTAGGCAGGTAGTCCATACGATAATTGATGTTTAGGATTAGCATATTTAACCTCACCGCATAATCCTTGGTTGTAGGCCGCGGTTGCAGCATCCGGTGAAACCGTTGAGACAGCAAATACCGAAGGCTCCTTGGGGTCTGGGATGATACCCGACATAGCTGGCAGCGAGGCACCCAACAATCCCGGCAACAAATATAATGCAAAAGTAAAGGATGCCATAGCAAACAACAAACGAACCACGCCTACATGCTGAACTTCGCTATCGTGCGACAGTCGCAGACGGCCGAGGAAGTAAAATCCCAACATCACAGCGCAAACAATCCATATAGCAATAAACACTTCACGTGAAATCAAAGTCCAACCGAAATACTGACCGAACATCAACAGGAACTTCAAGCTGAATGCCAATAAAACAAAGGCGAATATCACTTTCACCATATTCAGCCAACCGCCCGATTTAGGCATTTTTTTCATCAGTGAAGGCGAAACAGCAAATAGCATGAATGGGAAAGCCAAGGCAAAGCCAAAAGCAGCCATGCCAAGAATAGGTTTCACGGCCAACCCGCTTCTCATTGATTCTACCAAAATACCTCCAACGAAAGGCCCGGTACAGGAGAACGACACTATTGTCAAAGCCACAGCGACAAAGAAAGAACCAAGGTACCCGCTACTGTCGGCTTTTTGGTCAGCCTTGTTGGCCAAGCCTGTAGGCAGGGTGATTTCATATCCCCCAAAAAATGATAAGGCAAAGATAAAGAAGGCAAGTGCAAATATCAGATTGGGTATCCAGTGCGTACTAAAAACATCAACCGCGCTTGCGCTCTTAAACAGTGCTGCTAACACACCGATTGAGGTATATATAAGTGTTACGGAAGCACCGAAAATCAGCCCGCGGATAACAGCGGCACGGCTACTTTGTTTACCGCCCAAGAAGAAACTCACAGTCATGGGAATCATAGGAAACACACAGGGTGTAAACACAGCGCCAAGGCCTGCACCCAAGGCAATTAAAAGAAACAGCCAAAGTCCGCTATCCGCAGTTCTTTCCGTATCTGTTTCAGCAGCTTCGGCTACTAAAGTGTCTGTTGCCGGATTTTCATTGTCAACTGTTAATTGTGTATCCTGTTGGATTGCAGAAGATGTAGAAGTTACCGCAGCAGTAACATTTATGTTGAACTCTTCTTCACCAAGCCTACAGGAAGAACCGTTACATGTTTGAAATTCAATTGCTCCACTCACTGTAAATGCTTCAGCGTTCGGTTTAATTTTTTGCACAAAAGAAGCGGCATTATGAAATATTTTCACTTCAGCATTCACGCCCTCATCAAACTTCGTTTCTGTTGGCGTTAATTCGGTAAATGCACCGATAAGCGTGTAATCATTACCTTTTTTAAATTCAATAGATGTTGGAATAGCGTCTCCGCCGGGGTTTGTACTATACATATACCAAGGCGAGTTGATGGCAACATTAAATATTAGTTCAACCACTCCGTCGGCGCCTTGTTGCTGTTTTATTGACCAGGAAGTTACTGATTGCTGTGCAAAAAGAAATATGCTAGATAAAGCAAAAAGAAATAAACAAGAAATTTTTTTCATCGTATTTATAATATAATTGAGCCGCAAAGGTAGCACTTTTCAGCTAAAGTAAAAAATATTTCTTATCTTTGCAAAAATTATAAATACACCACTATGTTTAAAATTAAAAAACAAGATTTACGGGAAAAAAGTTATGCGGAAGCCATGCACTACATGGATAACGCTAAGGAAACCCTAAAAAAAGCAGGCAAGGAAGATAATTTCTACAGCAGTAAAAAATATGTGCGAAGCGCTTGTGGTATTGCATACTGCGGCGTATTGGTTGCATTAGATGCCTACCTTGAATTGAAAGGCGTTGAGATGCCGAAAAAGAAACGCCGCTCTATATCATTTTACACCCAAAACATTGCACAGCTTGACAACAAATTGCTGCAATATTTAGATAGTGTTTATGACACCTTACATTTATCGGGATACTATGATGGTAATCGGAATGCAAAGGTGATAGCTGCTGGCTTCGAACATGCCTATCGAATAATCGATAAAATCAAACCTCTTAGTGCATAAGATTGAAAGGTATCTACATTCATATCCCTTTTTGTAAGCAACGCTGTGCATACTGTGATTTCTACTCCAGTGCCTCCTTGGCTAACAAAGAAGTTATGTTGCAGGCTCTTCTGCAAGAAATTGTACTACGAGCCGATTACCTTAATAATATAACGCCGTCAGCAACTTTGTATTTTGGCGGTGGCACACCAACAGTATATGCTCCTATAGAATTAGGCCTAATTATCAATCATGTAAAAGAAACTTTCCAAATTACTAATTTTGCAGAAGTAACGGTAGAAGCCAACCCCGATGACCTTACCCTTCAATATCTTACCGAATTACAAGAAATTGGTGTTAATCGGCTGAGTGTCGGCATACAATCGTTCAATGAGGAGTACCTGCGTTGGATGAAACGAAGGCATACAGCCACTCAAGCTATTGAAAGCATACGTTTTGCAAAAGAGGCAGGTTTTGAAAACATTAGCATTGACCTGATGTACGGACTGCCTCAACTAAACATAGATGAATGGGAAGCCGCTATTGAGAAGGCTTTAATCTTAGATGCTCCTCACATTTCGGCCTATCACCTTACTATTGAACCTCATACCATTTTAGGAAAGCAAGCGCAAAAAGGGCTTTTACGCCCTATTGCAGAAGAAGAAAGTGAACAACAATTCTTGCTATTGCACCAACTGCTTACTCAGGCAGGTTTCGAACATTATGAGGTTTCTAATTTTGCCCGAGCAGGAAAACAATCCACACACAACAGTCTTTATTGGCAACAGCAAGCCTATATAGGCATAGGCCCCTCGGCACATTCGTTCAACGGGCATAGCCGTCAATGGAATGTGGCTAACAACAAGCAATATATCTCGTCTTTGCAAGAAGGACGGTTGTTATTCGAATACGAAACACTCACTCCTACTATACAGTATAATGAATATCTGCTCACCGGATTACGTACCGCCAAAGGAGTTAGTCTACATTATATCCGATATAATTTTAGCGAAAGTATCGCCGGCTATTTTTTGGAACAAGTACAACAAGCCCTAACACAAGGAATGATAAGCAAAGAAAATGATGTTTACCGTATCCCCGCCGAACATTTTTTCTTATCAGATGCTATTATAGAAAGATTGTTTTATTTGCCAAAACAATAGCCATCCAAGTCAAAGTGGAAAAATAGACTATTTTTTATCCTTTTTCATCTTAAATAAGGCAGAAATAGACTATTTTTTATAAATAATTTACCGTGCCATAACAGCTTATATGTCATACCTTTGTAAAAAATTAAATATAAAACCTATGAAAAAGTTTATTTTTACAATAACAGTCTTAGTCCTATCAGTTTATACTGTTTTGGGACACATGAACACACCTGAAAGCTCCTCTATTAATAATGTCGAGTTGATTCGCAGCCTTACTATTGACGGTACGTCTTCATTGTACACATGTATAGGAGACTACTACATTAACAACATTAACTACTTGTCCTTCGACATCAACAATGCCCGTTGGACAATTACAGACAATAGTAAATTGAGAATAATAGAAGACAATGGAATAAATGGTTGCCGTGTAGAGCGCATAGCCTTTAAATCATACGACCCTGATGTTTTCTCTTCAGTAGAAGTGTATCCGGTCGGCGAAACTGAGCTTACACTTGAATTCGAATGGAACGAAAATTTTTATTCGATTTCCAAAATTATCACATTCGGAGTCACACCACAAATTGAAGGGATTTTTGAATTAGGTACAAATCAAAGCATACAATACTATTCCGATTTGGGTTATATATTAGATCAAATGACTCCCTATTATTTTTCCGGTAATACCGAAGAACAGGATGATAGTAGCGATATTATTCCCGAGTATGAATACTGGTGGAAGGTCTTCCCGCAAGGAATGCCGACCTTCCCTTCAAAATACTTCGGCAAAGACACAAAACAAAGGCCTGTCAAATTTCCCGAGGCAGGAACTTACATATTAAGTTTGTCTATAATCGACGGTTGTGGTGTTAGCGAAAAGGCGCGCCAACCGATTATCGTTCCAGAAAGCAATTTATATTCGATTACCCCGAGTTCCATGACTGAAGAATTATTATTTGCAAGCCTTATTAATCAGGCACAATGTAAAACCGGTCGCGGCGAGGTAATGTTTCACGATACCAGAACCGGCGCATTGGTTTTTCAACAATCACATGATTTTTGTTCAAGCTTCTCTATTTACACGCATCCCATACCCGGCGGTTTATATTTAGTGCGATTGGTAATGAATGGCCAACTAATCCAACAGGAAAATATTTGGGTACTCCACAAATAAAATGTGATAATGAAACAATGTAATAATGTGATAATGTGGCTGCAAAGATTGTGCTTTTAATTATCATATTGGCTCATTAGCCCCATTGATAGGCCTCAATATTGAATCCTGCTAATTGCAGCACGCGATCAACTACTGTGTCTACTGCTTGTTCCAAGGTTTCTGGCTTACTGTAAAACGAAGGATTAGCCGGACAAATTATCCCTCCGGCTTCTTTTATTTGTACCATATTCCGTAAATGAATAAGGTTGTAAGGAGTTTCGCGCGGAACTATAATTAGTTTGCGGCCTTCTTTCAACATTACATCGGCTGTGCGGCTGATTAAATCGGATGCCAATCCTGCAGCCACTTTGGCTAAGGTTCCCATACTGCATGGAACAATTATCAGGGTATCAAAAGAAGAAGAGCCTGAAGCGAAGGGTGCAAAAAAATTATTATTGTCGTACCGTTCAAAAGAAATGGCCGATAAGGCTTCTTCTCCAAGTTCATAACTAAACACCTGCTTGCCATTATCGGTAAACACCACCGCTACTTTTGCTGCTGCTTGAGTAGCTAATTTCGCCAATAAGCGTTTGGCATAAATTGCCCCACTCGCGCCTGTAATACCAACTACAATTTGCCTTTTCATCTTAGATTTTTCGCAAATATAAACATAGTTTATTTGTTGAATTTTAATTTTTTAAATCCTTAATTGCTTAGTTACTTAATCTCTTAATCACACCTTGTTCAGATACCGATGACAGTACCACAATTCGAAAACAGGGTCGATGAATGTTGGCATATTGTACCTATCGAATGATAAAATTTCTTTCTTTTCCAAGGCTTCGCGTACCTTTGCTATATTAGCAGAAGAATGTAGCTCATAACGCTGTAGATTTTCGCTACTGCTAAAGCGTATTACCCCATCAACCACCGCCTGAAGATAGTTCAACTGCGAGTTGCTTAACCCGTTGGTAATCCAACGAAAGATACGTTCATTATAATCATAAATATCTTCAACGGACTTACTCACTACCGTTTCTACCACAAAGCCTTTTGTATTCAACCAGCATATATGCGCCAATAACTGCACATAATAAGGATAACCCAAAACTTTACGGTACAATTGCACGGCAAATTCTTTCGAAATTACCCGTCCGGTCTTAGAAAAAGATTTTACAATGTAGTCTATCGACAATCGTTCATCTAATCGCTCCAATTGAATCATTTCGCCAAATTTGTGGAAGGGCATCTTTTCGGCAAATAAGGTTGTAGCTGCATTTTTCTTGCTTCCGCAAAGCAAATAAGTGGTTAACCGATGTTGTTTCCAAGCAGCACAAAGTTTTTTCTGAAAAGCTTTAGTATCATCAAATTGGGCAATATGCTGAAAGTCGTGCATACAAACCACTATACGCCTATTTTTCCATTCGGCCAAACGTTCGGATAATAGCAGCAATTCATCAGTATGCGCCATTAGGGTAGTCTTATCAAAGATAAGCGACACGCCGTTCTGAGCAGTTTCATCAATGTCGACTAAGGGTTGTGTTTCGAGCAAAAATTGTTGTACTACGGTAGTCCATTCATCGCTTGTGCCACATACAGCTCTCAGGAGCGTATTCGCCAAAGTAGTATAAAAAATAAATTCGTCGCGTACATTAAATAAGAATACTATACAAGGTTGCAGAAGCTGTTGCCGCTGCGCCTGAATTAATGCATTGGTTACCAATGAACGTTTCCCGAACAAGGGCGGCGCAATCAACACCGTATGCTGTCCGTTCGACAAATTGGACGACAACCAATCAAGCTCGTTCTTTCGGCCGACAAAGTTATCGCCTACAACAGGCTGGGTAAATATGAAAGGAGAGTCCACGAATTACACGAACATAATTAATTGACTTCTAAAATGCTTAACAATTCATCGAGTTTTGGGGTGAGGATAATTTCCGTACGGCGGTTTTTCTGACGGGCCTCGGCTGTTATTCTATTGTCTAACGGAACATATTCCGAATGGCCGGCAGCTAATATACGTACAGGATCCACACCCGAATTTTGCAACATAGCTCGCACCACCGTGGTTGCACGCTTTACGCTTAAATCCCAATTATCTTTTAATTCCCCCTTGCCTTTATAAGGAACATTGTCGGTATGGCCTTCAACCATTACGTTAATATCCTTATTTACAGCTAACACCTTTGCTAATTCTTTAATAGCATTAGCCCCTTGCGGGTCAATATCATAACTACCCGACTTGAATAACAGTTTATCTTCCATCGACACATATACCTTGCCGTTTTTCTGCGTAACAGTCAGCCCCTTGCCCTCGAAGCCCAGCAACGCATCGCTCACTTTGGCTTTCAGGGCGTTCACCGCCGAATCCTTACGCGCCAGGATAGACTCTAATTCAGCCATCCGGCGATTACGCAAGTCCATCTCGGCCTGCATCTGCTCTATTTGCTGCTGACGCTTAAACAGCTCATCTTCTTTGAGTAATAATGCTTCGCGGTCGGCTTGTATTTGCTTCGACATACCGGAAGTTTCCTTGGAATAGTCGGCGTTCAGCCTTTCCATCATTGCTCGCAAGTCTTTTACTTCTTTCTGCAATTTGTCTCGCTCAGCAATAACCGCCTCCATATCACGCACTTTCGCTTCCAACTCCTGAGTACGGGATTGCAAAGCGGTATGTTCGCGATTTAGAACATTAAGCTTATTATTAAGGTCATCGCGTTGTTTTGAAACA
This sequence comes from Prevotellaceae bacterium, assembly GCA_031254635.1. Lineage (GTDB taxonomy): Bacteria > Bacteroidota > Bacteroidia > Bacteroidales > UBA932 > UBA932. Next base: position 8,666 of record JAIRUB010000066.1, read on the forward strand.
TTCTGATAATCACTTTCTAATGACTTGTATTTATTCATCGACACACAGGACGAGAGGCAAATACATAAAAAAACAGGCAATAAAAATTTCATTTTCATCCTATAAATCTATTTAAGTTAAACTACAAAGATACATAATATTCAAAGAATTTGTGGAAAAAATTTGCAGAACAAATAAATTTTTGTACTTTTGTAGCCCCATTTTTAGGGGAAAAACAAGATTTAAGGCAGCTAAGCCACAGATAAAGAGCTGATTACGAAAATCAGCCGCTTACTGTCAGGACTTAAAATAATAATTTTATGTACGCAATTGTAGATATTGCAGGACAACAGTTCAAAGTAGAGACCGGAAAAGTCATCTATGTTCACCGCCTCCAAGGCGAAGAAGGCGCTAAAGTTAATTTCGAAAAGGTTTTTTTGAAAGATGATGACGGCGCTATTGTATTAGGCAATCCGGTAATCGACGGAGCTGCTGTGAATGCTACCATCCTGAAGCATGTAAAAGGCGATAAGGTAATTGTATTCCACAAACGCCGCCGCAAAGGTTATCAAAAGAAAAACGGGCATCGTCAATGCTTTACACAAATTCAAATTGACAATATTGTTTAACGGTAAAAATTAATAGATATGGCACATAAAAAAGGTGTCGGTAGTTCAAAGAACGGCCGTGAATCACATAGTAAACGACTTGGAGTCAAATTATTCGGCGGGCAAAAAGCCAAGGCCGGCAACATCTTGGTTCGCCAACGCGGTACCGTACATTATCCGGGCGATAACGTAGGTATAGGTAAAGACCATACCCTTTTTGCCCTAATTGATGGCGTAATTGTTTTCCGCAAAAAAAGAGATAATCGTTCATACGTTTCGGTAGTTCCTATAGCACAGGCTTCTTAACCGAAAAGCGCTAATACGAAAAGCCCGCCGAATTGGCGGGCTTTTCTCATGAAAAACAAAACTAACCTTTTGAAAGGTTCTTTACATATTATTATATCGCCTTTCCACCACAGCCCAGTCGATAACACTCCACCAGGAAATCAAATGATCCGCACGGCGATTACGATAATCAATATAGTAAGCATGCTCCCACACATCAACGGTTAATAAAGCAATACCCGAACCGCTGTGCAAGGGGCTGCCGGCATTGGCTTCCTGTGTAATTACCAAAGCTCCGTCATCTTTCTTCACTAACCAAACCCAACCCGAACCAAATAGTCCTATAGCTGCCTTATTGAATTGTTCTTTGAAACCATCTAATGAATCGAATTGTTTGTTAATGGCTTCCGATAATTTTCCTTCCGGCGCCTTTTTAGAATTGGAAGAAAAACTGTCGAAATAAAAAGTATGATTCCATACCTGTCCAGCATTATTAAACAAGGCTCCACTCGATTCTCTTACAATACGTTCCAATGAGGCGCTCTCAAATTTCGTTCCTGCTACTAAATTGTTCAGGTTATTTACATAAGCCTGAAAGTGTTTGCCCCAATGGTATTCCATTGTTTCTTTACTGATAACAGGCGCTAATGCATCTAAAGCATATTTCAGTTGAGGTAATTCGTGTTTCATATTCTATTGTTATATAGGTTTGTTCAAAAATTATGCCTGTTAAAATTAAATGTAAAATAGCCTGTTTTTATCGTCATCTCCAAATAAATCTATTTTAATGTAGTACAAATATCGTGCCAATTCGTAAAAAAATTGTATTTTTGCATTTTTATATAATCAAAATATGTTAACGCTCAAAACTATCCGTGAACAAACCGCTTTCGTAATTGAAAGGTTAGCGGTAAAAAATTTCGATGCTGCGGCTATAATCGCTCTGGTAATTCAGTTCGACGACGAACGTAAAGCCTTGCAAACACAATTGGACAACAATTTTGCCGAGCAAAACAACACAGCCAAACAAATCGGCCAACTGATGCAACAAGGCAAAAAGGAAGAAGCTGAAGTTTCCAAGCAAAAAACAGCCGCTCTTAAAGAACAGTCGAAAGCAATGGAACAGCAGTTGGCTGATACGGAAAAGAAATTGAACGACACCTTAGTGCTGTTGCCTAACCTGCCATGCGATTTGGTCCCCAAAGGGCGGACACCCGAAGATAATACCATTGTTTGCAAAGGCGGCAAGATGCCTGTACTACAGCAAGCCTTTCCCCACTGGGAATTGGCAAAAAAATATGACCTCATTGATTTCGATTTGGGCGTTAAACTTACCGGAGCAGGGTTTCCTGTATATAAAGGCGTAGGCGCTAAATTGCAACGCGCATTAATTACTTATTTCTTAGACAGCAATACGGCAGCCGGCTACCTTGAGGTACAACCGCCGCTAATGGTTAACGAGGCCTCAGCCTTTGCTACAGGCCAGCTGCCCGACAAGGAGGGACAGATGTACCACGTAGGCATCGACAATTTTTACCTAATACCCACCGCCGAAGTGCCGGTAACCAATATTTACCGCGATGTTATTCTTAATCCTTCGGATTTTCCCATAAAACTTACAGCCTACACGCCTTGTTTTCGCCGCGAGGCCGGTTCATACGGCAAAGATGTGCGCGGGCTTAACCGGTTGCACCAATTCGACAAGGTAGAAATCGTACAAATTCGATTGCCCGAAGATTCCTATATCGCCTTAGACGAGATGGTAGCTCACGTAGAAGGCCTCATCAAAAGATTGGAACTTCCTTATCGCATTTTGCGGCTTTGCGGCGGCGATATGAGTTTTGCTTCTGCGCTGACTTACGATTTTGAAGTATATTCGGCTGCTCAGGAGCGCTGGCTTGAAGTAAGTTCTGTGTCGAATTTTGAATCTTTCCAGTCCAACCGCATGAAGTTACGTTACCGCGATGATAACAAGAAAACCCAATTGGCACACACCCTCAACGGCAGCGCATTGGCCCTGCCCCGCATTGTAGCTGCCTTGTTGGAAAATAACCAAACCGCAGCCAATATTGCGATTCCGAAGATGCTGCAATCGTATATGGGAGGCAAGGTAATGATTAATGAATAATTGACTATTTACCATTGATTGTAATACTCCCCAATTTTTGGACATTGGTTTAAGATGTATCTTTGCTATTTTAAAAAGAGGGAAACATGAATCAAAGACAAAGACGAAAATTCAGCAACGAATTTAAAGCAAAAGTTGCGTTAGAAGCATTACGGGAAAGTATAGAATCATTATCTAAGAAATATGATTTACCTCCCAATCAAATCTTTCAATGGAAGAAAATCTACAGGGAAGATGGCAGTCAATTATTTGCAGGAGAAAAGCCGGTAGGTGATGAAGTGAATGTAAAAAATTGATAGAAGAGTTTTATCGTTCCATTGGAGCGTTGAAACTTGAAAAAGGAGTTTTATTGTCTAACAATTGGGGAATACCTCACAGAAAATTACGACAATATCAACACTAACAATCCAGCAACAGCACAATAAGCGGCGAAGTATATCAGTTTGCCTTTTTTTACCAAATTAATCATCCACTTGCAAGCAAAGGCACCGGACACAAAGGCGGCTAAGAACCCTATTACTAATGAAAATGCCGGTAGTGTGGCCGTACCCGAAAAATCGCCTTTGAATAAGTCGAGAAAACTTTCGCCCAATATAGGAATAAGCACCATTAAGAAAGAAAATTTGGCAATTGTTTCTTTCTTGCTCCCCAGCATTAAACCGGTAGCAATGGTTACGCCGGAGCGCGACAGGCCGGGAATTACTGCAATAGCCTGTGCTATGCCGATGAGAAAAGCGTCTTTAAAAGAAATATTTTCTTTAGCATGAAGTTTGATAAAACAAGTAAGTGATAACAAGCCCGCTGTCAACAAAAGTGCAGCCCCCACAATATACAGGCTGCCGCCAAACAAGGCTTCCACCTTGTGTTTGAAGAACAGTCCTATAATAGCTACAGGAATTATGGATACAAATATTTTGACAACATATTGTGTTTCGTCATTCCATTTAAAACTAAAGAAACCTTTAGATAAACGGCATATTTCACTCCATAACACTAAGAGTGTGCTGCACACTGTACCGGCATGAACAGCGGTAGTGAAAGTAAGGTTATCGGTGCCCGTATTACCAAATAAGGCATTGGCAATGGCTATATGGCCGCTGCTGCTCACCGGAAGAAATTCCGTTAATCCCTGCACTATGCCCAACACAAGGGCTTGAAACCATTCCATACGTTATTGTTCTTTCTCCTTTGGTCTTTTCATGATGGCATAAATCTCGAAAAGAAAACCGCCAACTATCAAAATGGGGGCCAAGGTAATGCGTTGAAAACTGAACAGGGCGTCTTCACGAAAAACATTTGGGTCGTCGCTGCCGCCGCCAATCATGAGGATATATCCCAAAACCATTACACCAAAGCCAATGGCAATAAGTTTATAGTTTTCTTTTGTCAAGGCGAAGTTGACTGTTGTTTTCGTCGTATCTGCTGCTTTTTTCGCAACAATTGTCGATGTTTTTTTGGTGTTAACCTTTGCCATATATAGAAGTCAGTAAAAAATTAAAAATATAGTTTGTCGGTGTCGATACGCACGAATTTATTAGCAGCAAAAAAGGTAGAGACAAAGCTGATGAACATCCCGGCCACAATAACCGCTAAGAAAAGCAAGAGTAGCTGTACATCGTCAATAAAGCCGGTGATTTCGCTAAATTCGTTCTGCACCACATAAAGCACGCCTGTAAGCAGCATGATGGCTATTACGCCCGAAAAAACGCCTTGCAGTAGGCTGCGCAATAAAAAGGGCCGGACAATAAACCAGCGGGTAGCCCCAACCAAGCGCATGGTATTAATAGCGAAACGGCGGGCATATACGCTCAGACGAATAGTATTGTTAATCAGCACCAATGCAATAAATAATATCAACATAATAAACACCGACATAATCAGGCTTATTTTTTGAATATTGTGATTAACCATTTCTATCAACGAACGTTGGTAGCTGACTTCACGAACATGAGGAATAGTAAACAAATTCTTCTCAACTTTAATAATACTGTCAACTACGGCATATTCCGACTTCAACTTAGCCTCCACAGCTATGGGTAAGGGATTGATGTCGAAAACTTCCATAAAGTCAGCACCTAACAGTATTTTCATTTCTTCGGCAGCCTGCTCTTTCGAAACAAGTTTGGTTTCACGAACATAAGGAGCTATGTCTAACTGCTTACGTACCCATACGGCATCAGCTTCGCTGGTTGTTTCATCCAAAATAATGGTAAGCGTAATGTTTTCTTTGAAATAGACCGACAGTCTATGAGCGTTAATCAACAAAATTCCCGAAGAGCCTAAGAGAAATAATACCAAAGAAATACTAATTACTGCTGAAAAATAAGAACTTCTCAGCCGCCGGAGGGGAATATTTTGTTCGCGCCTTGCCATAATTTACAAAGTTACACATTTTTTTTGTATATAATACCTTACTTTCTCAATAATCTGCCGACTTGTAAGAATAAATCGGTGAAAATCATTGAAGGGTTGCCGTTTTGCCCTATATGCCCCAATGCAAGATTCAGTTGTTTAAACAATTCATCCACATTGCGTTCATTGACAAAGGGAGAAAATTTACGGGCAAAATTTTCTTCCTCATTCATTAAATACACGGCTTTATCGATTCCTCTATTGAACATATAGCATTCTCGAATCAGGTGTTCGGCGTAAAGTAGGAAGTTCTTTTGTTTTTCACGGCCCGCCTTGGTAATGGTTTCCATCCAATTAAGCAAGTCGAGGAAACGTCCGGCATACGCCATCCGCATAATGTTAGCAAACCATTCAAAATAAATGTTTTGTTCACTTTCGTTTTGCAATAATTCCAAGGCTTTGCTATAACTTCCGGCTGAAAGACGGGCAATTTTTGCTGCCTGTGTTTCCGATAACCCTTGCAACTGCATTAATGTTTGGCAAAGAGCAGCCTCGGCAATAGGTGGCACTCGCAACGGCATGGCGCGCGACAAAATGGTTTTAATTACACGGGTGGTATCTTCGCAAACGAGCAGAAATACCGTTTTGTTGGGTGGCTCTTCTATTAATTTCAGTAAACGGTTAACTGCTTCGGCGCCCATTCGTTCAGGCAGCCACAGTATCAATACCTTATATTCCGATTCAAAGGATTTAAAATTCAATCGTTCAATAATCCGGGTAGCTTCGTGTACGCTGATTCGTCCCTGCTTGTTTTCAATATCCAACAGCTCATACCATTGTGCTTCGGTCAAATAAGGATTATTGAGTAAAGCCGAGCGCCATTGGTTTATAAAGTGGTCGGTTACCGGTTTTTTTTCAGTTGGTACATTTTTAGTAGCATTTACAGGCACAGCAAAATGAAGGTCGGGATGAATAAGTTTTTGCATTTTATTGCAGGAAGGGCATATACCACAGGAGTCCGTATCAGAGCGGTTGGTACAATTCAGGTACTGAGCGTAAGCCAAAGCCAGCACCAGGTTGCCGGAGCCTTCTGCTCCCCAAAATAATTGCGCATGACTGACACGTCCTTCCCTGATGGTTTGTATCAGTTTCTTTTTTAGTTCTTCTTGTCCTATGACTGATTGAAATTGCATGATGCAAAGATATGTTTTTTTAATTAATTACCATTTCGCAAAGCATACAATTGAATGAAAGGCGCAACTGAAGACCGTTATTCATCAAGAAAAGCGGTTCTTGTAATTTTACTTTCGAATTTTGCTTCGGACAATAGCCAATTTCATACAGTAAACAATATTTGGTGCGCATCAGTTCAACATAGTCACGCGGCATTAATTCGTAGGCCTTTTCACAATAAATTACGCTATGCCGTTGATAGAATTTTTCTGCTAAGGCATTGGAAACATTAGCACGATAATCCAAAGAAGAGGTCAAAAAAGGCAGTTCATTAGGTATAATTTTCATCTTCGTTCTTTCCCGTAAAACTTCACGTGCATTAATTAAGTCTTCAACTAATTTGCGCCGCCATTCATTTAGTTGCGATGAGGGGAAAAAAGAAGTTACATTGTCAGCAGAGGGGATTAATTGAAATTCGAAAGGAGTTCCACCTGTTTTTTCCAATGATGCTTTAATATTTTCAAGGTTTTTCGTTACATTTTCCGCCTTTTTAAAGTTGTTGTTTTCGCGTAATGAAACTTCAACACCGTCTTCATCCTTTACCGACAAAACAATTTCATTATCCTGCTCTTCGAAACGCACTTCAACGGCAATCTTTCGTGTTACCGGCCGTTGCAATTGTTTTTCGAACTTATGGTCATAATTACGGTACAACATCGCTCCTTTTTGCAATCCTCGCATAGTATTCAGCCATACTTTGTTCTCTTCAACCTTATTGACATTCGTTCCGCGTAGTTCTTCCTTATCATTAAAAAAACATAGACCATCGGCATTGTGTAAGGGTAACTTCTTTTCATAAGTAATCTGATCGGAGTCCAAGCCGGTAACCCGGCCTACCTCCTCTCCCATTGCTTTTGCCGTATTAAATGAAGCCATAAGCCTCCGTTCCCCATCAATAAAATAATCAATAAAGCCTCGTGAAAAAGTCTTTTCGGGTTGAGGAGTAAAAGAGTAAATACTTTTTCCCGACGATATTTTTTTATAGCTTTGTCCGTCCAGTAAAGTATCTAATTTTTGCCGGTAGAAACTTGTTACATTTTTAACATAACTTTCGTTTTTCAATCGGCCTTCTATTTTGAAAGAAGTAATACCGGCCTTCAGCATATCCTGTAAAGCGTGTGCGCGTTGTACATCGCGCAAGGAAAGCAGGTGTTTTTCGCGCAATATGATTTTCCCGTTAGCCTCTAACAGGTCATAAGTCGAACGACAAGGTTGGGCGCAAATACCGCGGTTGGCGCTACGCTCGGTAAGGGCTTGACTCAAATAACACTGTCCGCTATAGCTAACGCATAGTGATCCGTGAACAAAAGCTTCAAGCTCAACGGTGGTTTGCTCACGAATAGCCTGTATTTGTTGAATTGGCAACTCACGGGCTAAAATTACACGCTGAAAACCTACCTCCTGTAAGAACTTAACCTTTTCAGGAGTAGTATTATGTGCTTGGGTTGAAGCGATAAGCGGGATAGGCGGCAAGTCCATTTCCAACAAGGCCATATCCTGAACAATCAAGGCATCGCAACCACTGTGCCAAGCTTCAACCGCTAATTCGCGCGCTGCTTCCAACTCTTGATCAAACAAGATGGTATTAAGAGTAAGATAGACTTTGGCATAAAAACGATGGGCGTATCGAACCAATTGTTCAATATCGCCCATAGTATTTCCTGCTGCTTCACGTGCCCCGAAGCTTTCTGCCGCAATATACACAGCATCGGCCCCACAATCAATGGCTACCTTTCCGGTTGTCCAATTTCTTGCCGGAGCGAGGAGTTCTATGCCTACTGGCACAATTCTTTCACCTTTTGTTCAGCAAAGGCTTTAAATTGGGCATCGCCCACAATTTGTTTATAGAAACCACAAGCCTTTGCTTTATTATTCGAATTTTCGTAAGCCATACCTAAACGGTAAATGGTAGTATTTTTATCTTTTGCATTAGGTTCTGCACTCAATACTGCTTCATAAGCGCTAATGGCGTCTTTCCACTTCTTTAATTCTATAGCAGACATACCTAGCAGCTTGAATGTTTGCGTGTTGGAATTATCATAACCAGCGGCTTTTTGTGCATTTTCATACATCTCATTCCATTTTTTCGCAGGTTGAGCTGCAGCAGCACGTTTGAGGTAAATATTACTTGCCTGTTTTTTAGCGGTAGCTACATCGTCGGGTTTAGCACCTTCCATTGCAATAAGTTGGTCGAAACTTGTAAGAGCACCAGCTTCATCGTTAGCCCGCTGAGCCATTGCAATACGTAAATATATGGTTGAATTGTTTTTATCCAATTCCAAAGCTGTGCGGTATGCTGCAATACCCTCCTCTATGTTTCCGGCTTCCACATCGACCGAGCCTTTGGCAATATATACCTGAGGCGTAAGGTCTTCGGCAGATATTAGTACTTCGTCATCATTATACTTTTCGGCCAATCCCATTGTTTTGTTCAAAATTTGTAAGGCTTCGGCATATTCTTTATCCTTAATTTGTTGCTTAGCATAGCTAAAATAAAATTGAGGAATAATTTTTTCGCAATTAGCCTTTATATCAAGGGCTTGTTCGTCATCTTCTACGGCGGTTGCTATTTGCAGGGCCTTTTCAATATCACTAATGGCTTGAGTGTATTGTGACTCCTGAAAAGCTTTAATAGCGCCATTGTAAAGTTCAACAGCTTCGCTAAGATCTTGCGCACTTAAACAACCCAATGAAAAAAAGGCAAAGAAGGCGGTTACAGTTAATGTTTTGAAAATTTTCATAATTATAAATGTTTAAAAAATTAAGACGTAACTGCAAAAGTATGAATTTTTTGGTAAAAACAAATAGAAAAGAGTTTAAAAATGTATATTCATTTTCAATTTTATTTCACAAGAATATAACAATCAGACACTTAATAATTTATAGTGTGAAGCGTAAAAAGTGTAATACTCCCCAATTTTTGGACAATGGTTTAAGGTGTATCTTTGCTGTTTTAAAAAGAGGGAAACATGAATCAAAGACAAAGACGAAAATTCAGCAACGAATTTAAAGCAAAAGTTGCGTTAGAAGCATTACGGGAAAGTATAGAATCATTATCTAATACCAATGTGAATAATTTTTTATTCTAATAGCGTATATATCACTTTTTTGTACTTTTGGCGCTAAATATAAATCATATATATCATGTCAAAAGCGAAACAATTGTATGTAAAGGAGAGTGTTGTAGCACTCAAGAAATTATTGTAAACCGCAGTATAACCATATCCAATCCTATCAGGATGTTAATATTAATTAGGAACAATGAAGGCGAGAGTTTGTCAAAGCAGAAATTAGGTAAATTACTTGGCGTAAGCAGCAGCAGCGTTCAAATATGGCGCAAGATGTATGAGACTGGCAGTGGAGGATTTTAAAAAAAACTTTGGACGAATTTGCCGGAACATCTACGAGGCAAATAAAAGAAAAGTACAAACAGCTAAGTACATGACAAAAATACAAAAAGGGAGCCTGTGAAGAATTTTGTGTAAATGTATCTTTTGCGATGTAAGGATTCATAGTATTAATTTTGGTCAAAGATAATGATAAATTGGTTAAGTATTACTCCCCAGTTTC
>JAIRUB010000221.1 GCA_031254635.1 Prevotellaceae bacterium
AGTTCGGCTGCCGAAAAACTTTTCTTGGTGCTGGTCAGCAAATGTATGGCAACGAACCAATAACGAAAAGGAAGATTAGAGCCGTGCATTACTGTATGGCTGCGTAAACTTTGACGACATTGACATCCTGTTTTGAGCAAGTAAAAATGGCATTAAAAATCTCTCGTAATGAATGTTTTTGCTCTCTTTCTTTGCCATCTAAAATATTTTCTATAACTTGCCATTGTTTTTCAGCCAGGTTATTTGGATAATTTAAACAGTTTCTAAAAACTTGAATTAAGGTTTATGAATGGAGTCCGGCAACCATTTCAAAAACGGGGCGAAACCGAAAAGCCATACGAGTAGGCATAAAAAATGAAATAAAATGATTAAAATTATGCGTTTTAGATTAGCAGTCATTTTTATGATTGCCGTTCCCTTTTTCTCAAGTTGTGCTTTAATATTAACTACCAGCACTCCTCCTCCTCCAAATGGAAATTACATAATACTTGCGGACTATGGACTTATGGTTATGAGAAAAGATTTGGGCAAAAGTACTTGGACAGGTGCACGTGATATGTGTAAACAAATACGCTTGGGCGGTTTTTCCGATTGGCGATTGCCCACACAAGGAGAACTTGCAATACTATATAATGAACGTAATATAATAGGTGATTTCGATACTTTTAATAACACCGGATATTGGAGTTCAACACCTCACAGTACAGCAGGCTTTTATGTGTACCTAAATTTTACAACCGGACAAATAGGACATCATCTTGATATGTTTAACCAGCAACCGCTCGCAGTTCGCTGCGTTCGAAACACTCCTCCCTTGCGCTAATTAAACAATTAAACAATAAATATGACTGCATTTTTCCCGGGTTCTTTTGACCCTTTCACGGCCGGGCATTACGACGTGGTGCGTCGCGCTCTAAAAATATTTGATAAAATAATTATCGGGGTGGGCGTGAATGCCGACAAGAATACACTCTTTTCCGAAAAAGAACGTATTCATTACGCCACTATGGCAACCAAGGCTTTCCATCAAGTATCGGTAGTGGGCTACAATGAACTGACGGTTGATTTCTGCCGTGCAAATAATATTACTACTATCATTCGCGGCATACGTTCCACTGCCGACTACGATTATGAAAACACTATTGCCTTAGCCAATCACTTTATAGATAATAACATTGACACTATCTATTTTCCTTCATATCCCGAACACTCCTTCATTTGTTCCTCTGTTGTTCGCGATATTTACAAGCACGGCGGCAATTTATCCGGATTTCTGCCGGAGGGGATGGAATTGGGTAAAGGGTGAAAGGGTACAAGGTAAAGGGTGAAGGGTGAAGGGTAGTTAAACCTTATTTTCACCTTATTGCATCCAAACAAAACAACATAGTATAAAAATCGTATAAAATAAATATATGATTGTGCAAAAAAAAATAGTTATACCTTTTGCGACAGAAAATTCTTTTTATCTTTTTGTAAAAACAAACTGAACAATGGATTCGAAAGGTAAATATATTGCACGGAACACGCATAACTACGTGATATATAGATATTCATCATCCCTTCGCATGATATAATCATCTCTTAATCAATCACATACTTGTCTCCTATGCGCAAGTATTTATTATACCAATGTGAATAATTTTTTATTCTAATAGCGTATATATCATTTTTTTGTATATTTAGCGTTAAATATAAATCACTTTTGTGTTATATAATCAACCGGTAAATGTTGAAGGAAATACTCAGCCCAAGGCCTATACAGTGGCAACCTGAAGCCAACAAATCATTGGCCACAGTTTTTAGATCCTCCTTGATGGTATATTCCCTGAAGCCAATATCGAATCTGTCTTTATTGGGCACATACAACCAGCGTAGCGCTAAGGAAGCGTGGATATACTTCGCATTAAGGGTTGCTATGATTGTTTTCAGAGGCATAACAACCATTTCCAAATTGGAATGACTTCGATAGCCGTTCCGTTTTCTGTAATTGTATTTTCTTCGTCGCGAGTAATGATGATCATCCTTTTTATTGGTAAGCGTTTTGCAGATTGCAATATTGCATTTATTTCACGTTTACGTGTTTCTACATCATTCAAACTATAACAAGCCTGCACTGCTAACTGTAGCTCCGGTACATAAAAATCGACTTCTACGCCGTTATGGTAAAAATAAACTTCCTTGCCGTATAAACGCCTCAGTTGAATAGCTACTAAATTTTCCAATAATGAGGTTTGAGGGTCAGACAAAAACAAGTTTAGCATACCATTGTCAATAAAATAATACTTTTTGTTAGCTTCCTTATCAGCTAATTTTGCAGAAAAATTTTCCACCGAAAATATTAACCACGAATCTTTTAGGTAGCCTAAGTAGTCAATAACTGTATCGGTGCTGATTTTTTTCCCCGACGCCGATACTACATTTGCTAAACGGTTGAATGACGATGGCTGTTTCACACTTTCTGCCAATTTGCGGATAAGTATACGCAGAGCAGAATCGTTGCGTATTTGGTAGCGAGAAATCAAATCGCCAAAGAAAATTTTCTGATATAAATTACTCATCCACTCTCGCTTACCTTCTATTTTCACTATTTCCGGCAATCCTCCAAATCGGAAATAAAATTCAAAAGCTTTATTTATCCCCTTACGGAAATGATAAATTGTATTTTTATTATTAATATTTATGCCGGAAACAATTAAATATTCTTTAAATGAAAACGGATAAACATTTTTTATCATATATCGTCCGCCGAGCGTAGTGGCAATTTCACTACTCAGCATTTTGGCGTTGCTGCCTGTTATGTAAACCCGATATCGAATATGCAAGATAATTTTAAGAAAATACAATAAATTTTATCAATGAAAATATAATATCATTTAAATGAGATACTTATAATTTTCCAATGTTAAATAATTGTTAAAAATAGAAAACTATTTTTGTGAAAAAAGTTTTTTTGTATTAATTTGTAAAATTAAACTTATGAGTAAAATGTTATTAGCAGGGATTAAAAGAAAGCATCAATTCTCACCTAATCACGTAGGTAACGATAGGGCGATATTTAATTGTACAGTGGCGCAATTGAAACGTATGGGATATCAAGTGAATGAATATGAAGAAGATGAATTGATTTCGAGAGGATTAGTGGAGCGTAATATTTTTTCCATGGCAAGAGAGCCTCAGGTATTAGCAAAGTTACAAGAGCGTGAAAGGGCAGGAGGGGTGATAGTCAACTCCGTACAAGGGGTAGAGAACTGCTTTCGTAATAACCAAACCCGCATACTTGGTAATGAAAATGCGCCTGTGCCGGAAAGTGTGATTATGGAAACCGTTAAACCTGACAAGTCTGCGTTTGAAGCCTTGGGGCCTTGCTGGGTGAAGCGTGGCGATTTTCACGCCCTCCATCGCGAAGATGTGGTTTTTGTTCCTAACGCTGCTGCCGGTTGTAATATTTTGGCCGAATATGCCCGTCGTGGGATTACTGCTGTTACCGTGAGCAAGCATATCCCTGGCGATTTGGTAAAGTTTTATGGCGTGCGCGGTACGGATTTCTTTTTCCATTTTTACCCCGAAGAATACAGTCACAGCAAATTCGGGCACGAGGCTGTCAACGGTAAGCCTAATCATTACTCGTTAGATACGGAACGCCTGAAGGCTACAGCCTTTGAAGTAGCTGATATCTTAAATGTAGATATATTCGGAGGCGATGTGATTGTTACGGCCAAGGGTGAAATTTTCCTGATAGATATGAACGACTGGCCCAGCTTCGCCCCTTGCCGCGAAGAGGCTGCATTGCCTATCGCACAACGTATTCATCAGCTTATGACATCTTAAAAAAGCAGGGAAGTTTTTAACTAACAAGAAATGTAAAATGAGCATCAGGCAGTTGTTGTACATATATAGTTATTTCTTTGTGATGCTTGCCATTCCTGATCCGGCATTTGCACAAACAATCCGCCTACGCGGAACAATAACCGATGCAGTAACAGGAGAGGCTTTGCCCTTTACTACCGTTTCGTCCTTGCCTACAAATGTCAACGCAATTACCCAGGCCGACATTAACGGGAAGTATCAACTGCAATACCCATCAAAGAGCGAAAGCGTACAGTTTTACCATATAGGCTATGAAACCTTAGTTGTTCCGATGCAATCAATAAAAGGCGAAGTATACAATGTAAAACTGAAGCCTTCGAGTACACAGTTGGAGGCAGTGGTGGTAAGAGCCAGGCGCCAACGCTACAGCAACAGGAATAATCCTGCCGTGGATTTAATACGTAAAGCTATTGCCAACAAAGATAAAAACCGCTTGGAGGCTAATGCCAGCTACGAATATGAACGTTATGAAAAAATAATGCTTTCGGTGGCTAATCTGAGCGATAGTCTTCAAAATAATTTTTTGTTCAAAAAATTTCCATTCCTCGTCAACTATGTGGATACCTTGAAAGAAAACGGTACTCTGTCGTTGCCAATGTTTCTTCGGGAAAATATCTCCGAGCATTATTACCGTAAAGACATTTCTTCCTCTAAGGAATATCTGATTGCTTCAAGAATGGTGAATTTCCATGATATGCTGGAGCGCGAAAGCCTGAGCGTTTTTCTTGACGGCATGGTAGGACGCACTAATGTTTACGATAGCCGGATTACGGTATTGGGGAACGAATTTCATAGCCCCATGTCACCTTTCTCGCCTAATTTTTACTATTTTCATATTATTGATACTGTAGCGGTTAGCGGAGTTTCGTGCATTAATCTTAATTTTTATCCCCGAAACGACCAGGATTTGGGGTTCCGTGGAAATATCTTTATTACCAATGATAGCACTTATGCGTTGAAACGTGTGGAAATGGCTTTTACGAAGAATATTAATATAAATTTTGTCAATAATTTTTCACTAATTCAAGAATATTCGTTGATAGACGGCAGTTGGTGTATGACATTTGATGAAGCCTTTATAGATTTTGGCGCAACTAAAAAGAAAAGCATAATGCTGGGAAATAGGGTAAATATTTATGGAAAATATATGCTTAATCATCATATCCCCGAAAGGACTTTTGGTGGGATAAACAAGGTTGAAGAGTTGCCCGGCTATGATATGCGCGCCGAAGAGTATTGGGAAGAACACCGTTTAATTCCCTTATCTATTCAAGAGCAGGGAGTGTATGAGATGATAACGGAAATGAAGAAAGATAAGTGGTTTAATCGTGCGCTGGATATATTGGGCATTGCCGTGTCGGGCTATATAGCTGTGGAAAAATTTGATGTTGGCCCTATGGAGTCCTTCTTCAGTTTTAATGATGTGGAAGGCATTCGCCTGCGTTTTGGCGGTAAGACGAACACTATGTTTAGTAAAAATTGGTTTTTTGAAGGTTATGGTGCATACGGTTTCAAGGACGAGCAATTCAAATACAAGTTGGGCGCTATGTATTCCTTTACGCCGAAAAGATTACACCCCTGGCAATTCCCAATGAACCTGCTGCAGGTTTCCTACGAGAGTAATATCGAAACTCCAGGACAATTTTTTCTCTTCGGCAGCTCAGACCGCTTTTTCCTGTCATTTCATAGGGGAAGCGCTCAACAGATGGTTTACCATAAAACCTCCAAT
>JAIRUB010000248.1 GCA_031254635.1 Prevotellaceae bacterium
CTATTCGTAACTTTGCGAACCGGTTTTTTGAAAAATGGCAAAAGAAAAATTGACAAAGGAACAGGAGCAGTTGGCGCGATTTGCTAAAGCAATGGGGCACCCTATTCGTGTTGCTATCCTGCAAATGTTGGCAAAGCAAACTTGCTGTTATCACGGCGATATGTCCGAAATACTGCCCATAGCAAAAAGTACCCTGTCGCAGCATTTAAACGAATTGAAAGATGTAGGCTTAATTCAGGGAACTATTATTTTACCGACAGTGAAGTATTGTATCAATCTGAAAAATTGGGCATTAGCAAAAAAAATGTTTGAAACATTGCTAACAGAAGTAAAAAACGAAGAATGTTGTTAAACAATAAAAAATTTTTACCTACGTTATTCGTTATATTACGAAAGGCGAACAGTCCGCAAATAAACGAACAAAATAAAAAACAGTTTTTAAACCAAAATAAAAATGGAAAATCAAAGTAATTCAAAACAAGATTGTTGCTGTGGTAAAGAAAATTGCTGCACTCCAAAGAAAAAAAATAACCTTTGGAAAAGAATAGTTTTTATTGTAATTATCCTTATGGCAGGAGCGATAATAACAGTAAAATTGATTAACAAAGACGATACAGCAAAATGTTGTCCGACTTCGGAAACTTCGTCTTGTTGTCCCCAAGAGGTAAAACAGGACACATTACCCGCGAAATGTTGCGACACTCCTCAAAGTTCACCTTGTTGCCCACAATCTAAATCTGAGAAACAATGAGCGAGTGGATTATTTCAGTTTTAAATTCCGACCAAGCAGGAATAATTATCCTTGCCGCAGTTTTTCTGTTAGGCATTATCAGTGTTTTCACTTGTACCTGCAATTTTGTCATAATTGGCGCTATGGCAGGATATTCAGGCAGTTTGAAAGAAACAGGTAAAACAAAAACAATACTTGCAAGCAGTCTGTTTTTATTGTTAAGTAATGTGGTAGTAATGTCTGCAATCGGCTGTTTAATCGGCTATGCAAGCGGATTTGTCGGTGCAGCAATGGGAAACTATTGGAAAATTGCAATGGGCATTATTTTAATTCTTTTCGGGATATATATACTTGATATTTTGCCCTTTAAAATCAAAAGTATATCGCCTAACATTCAGAACACAAAAAGTGGAATGGCGGGAGCAATTTTATTTGGACTCGTAATGGGCAGCATTACACCGCTTGCAGGCTTATGTTGTAACCCTATTTTTCCCATAGTAGCGGCAGCCTCTTTTGTCAAAGGAAGTATGCTTTGGGGATTTCTCTTGTTATTTTTCTTTGCCTTTGGACACGGCATTACGCTTGCCGCCGCAATGCTCGGCGTAGGTTTGGGAGTAGGGAAAATAGCAACAATGCTCACAAAATTTGCAACGGTTATCAAATACATAGGCGGTATTACATTAATCATTTTAGGTTTTTATTTTCTTCTAACAATTTAAAAATAAACAGAATATGACAAACGACAAAAAAATTAAAGAATTAGTAAAGCAAAGATATAGTGAAATTGCTTTACAAAACAAAGAAACGGCTTCTTGCTCTTGCTGCGCTCCAAGTAGTGGCTCAACCATACCGTTCACCATGATGACAGATGATTACAGCCAGTTAGACGGCTATAATCCAGATGCAGATATGGGTTTGGGTTGTGGATTGCCCACGAAATTTGCCAAAATCAAAAAAGGCGATACAGTAATTGACTTAGGCAGCGGTGCAGGCAATGACTGTTTTGTAGCCCGTGCAGAAGTTGGCGAAACAGGCAAAGTTATCGGAATAGATTTTTCCGAACCAATGATTAACAAAGCACGTACTAATGCCGAAAAGCGAGGTTTCCACAATGTAGATTTTCGTCAGGGCGATATTGACGATATACCTGTAAACGACGATGTTGCCGACGTTGTTGTGAGTAATTGTGTGTTGAATTTGTTGCCGCGAAAAGACAAAATTTTCAAGGAAATATACCGCGTTTTGAAAACGGGCGGGCATTTCAGTATTTCCGATGTTGTGCTTGAGGGCGAACTTCCCGAAAAAATTCGTTCGACTGCCGAAATGTATTCAGGTTGTGTTTCGGGCGCCATTCAGAAAGACGAGTATATGCAATTCATCGAGCAGGCAGGATTTAAAAATATAACGCTGCAAAAGGAAATACCAATCATTATTCCCGATGATGTTTTGGAAAATTATTTGTTAAAAGAAAATATTGCGACCTATAAAACAAATCCGAATATTATCAGAAGTATAACCGTTTATGCCGAAAAACAAGGCTGCGGTTGCAGTTCAGGATGTTGTTAAATAGTTAGTACAACCCATAATGAATTAAGGAGAAAATTAAAAATGATAAAAAATTGGTTTTTGAAAAAAAGCGATAATACGAAATGTTGCGATATACGCACCTTTGGGAAGTTATCAAAAAATCGGTAAAAGAACGTAAATTTTCTTCCGCCGCACGACAAGGACTTTTTATTATGTTATTGGGAATTTGTTGTCCCATATTTTGGTACGCACTCTTTACGGGAGCAAGTGCTCAAGAATTAAAATTCCATGCCACACATTCCTCGATTGTAGCGGGAATTGGATTGATTATTATGATTGTAGGATTGAAAAAAATATTATAAAATGAATATGGAACGTAAAAAATTAAATTTTTTAGACCGCTATCTCACACTTTGGATATTCCTTGCAATGACAATCGGAGTGTCTGCAGGGTATTTTTTCCCTGCCGTAGCGGACAGTATTAACGCAATGTCGAGCGGAACAACCAACATTCCGTTGGCAATCGGTTTAATCCTGATGATGTACCCGCCATTAGCAAAAGTCCGTTACAATCAAATGGGCGGCGTGTTTCGCAACAAAAGAATATTGAGCCTCTCGCTATTGCTAAATTGGGTTATTGGCACTGTGCTGATGTTCGCTTTGGCGATTTTATTCCTGCGCGACTATCCCGAATATATGGTCGGACTAATTATTATCGGCTCTGCCCGATGTATTGCAATGGTAATTGTGTGGAATGAGTTAGCAGGCGGAAGCCGTGAATATGCCGCAGGATTGGTAGCCCTCAACAGTATTTTTCAAGTGCTGTTTTACAGCATTTTCGTTTACTTTTTCGTGTCGATAATGTTGCCCATGTTTGGCATTTCAGCAGAAGCGGTAAATATTACTATGGGCGCAATTGCCAAAAGTGTAGGTGTTTATCTCGGTATCCCCTTTGCTGCGGGTTTATTAAGTCAGTTAATTTTAGTAAAAATAAAAGGCGAAGATTGGTTTTGGAATAAATTTATTCCTTTCGTTTCGCCGATTACACTAATTGCCTTGCTTTTTACAATCGTTCTGATGTTCAGCCTCAAAGGACAGTTAATTGTACAAATTCCGTTAGATGTAGTGCGCATTGCTATTCCGCTGCTCATATATTTTGTACTGATGTTTTTTGTCAGTTTCTTTTTGTCGAAAAAAGTGGGTGCAAACTACGAGCAAAACGCCTCTGTATCATTTACCGCCGCAGGCAACAACTTTGAATTGGCGATTGCCGTAGCGATTGGCGTATTCGGTATCAACAGCGGACAGGCATTTGCAGGCGTCATTGGTCCCTTGGTCGAAGTTCCCGCACTCATTATTTTAGTAAATGTAGCCCTTTGGCTCAAACGAAAATATTATAAATCATAAAAATAAATCAAAATGAAGAAAGTAACATTAGCCATTATGTTTGTCGCACTACTTGCGGCTTGTGGGCAAAGCCCGAAAAAAGCGGGAAGTAATGAAACCTCAAAGGTTGAAGCAATTGCCGACGCTTCGGTAGTAAAAGTGTATTATTTCCACGGAAAAGCACGTTGTAAAACTTGCGTAGCCGTTGGCGATGTAGCCAAAGAAACCGTTGAAAAAGAATATGCAAGCAACGAAAAAGTAGTATTTATTGAAATCAACACAAGCGAAAAAGAATTTGAAGCCTTGTGTGAAAAATACGAAATTTCGTGGAATGCGCTAATTATCGCCAAAGGCGAAGATTTTGCGGAAATTACCGAGCAAGCCTTTGCCACAGCCGTAGGAAATCCGCAAGCGTTGGAAAACCTAATCAAAGAAGAAGTAAATAAACGATTACAATAATAATGGAGTTTTTACAGCAATTAGCCGACAGTTCAAATATTCCCTTGCTCACGGCGTTTATTTTGGGTTTAATGATTTCGATATGTCCTTGTTCAATGGCTACGAACATTACCGCAACCGCCTATTTGAGTAAAGATATTGCTGACAAACGGCGAATATTGCTCAACGGCGTATTTTATACGCTTGGGCGAATGTTCAGTTACACCGCTTTGGCAAGCATTATCTATTTCGGAGCAAGCAAATTCCATATAGCGCGGTGGTTTCAACAAATTGACGGTTTATGGATTGGTATTGCCCTTGTTGTGATTGGCGTACTGATGTCTAATATTATTAAATTCAACATACCATTTTTTAGCAAAATAACCTCAAACATAAGTCAGCGAAACCTGAAACGCAATTATCTGAACGCTTTTTTGTTGGGGCTTGCATTTGCAGTAGCATTTTGCCCAAATAGCGCAGTTTTGTACTTCGGCGTACTTATTCCCCTAACGATTGCGAGTTCCGAAGGGTTATTACTTCCGCCCATATCTGCCGTTGCCACAGGTTTACCTGTTATTATTATTGCTTGGCTGTTGGCTTACAGCGTTTCCAATGTCGGGAAATTCTACAATCGTATGAAATCCTTTGAAAAATGGTTTAAGCGCATTGTTGCCGCCGTTTTTATTATTGTCGGAGTTTATTACATAATCATAAATATTTAAAAGTATGAAAATTATCATTCTCGGCACAGGTTGTCCCAATTGCACAAAAACACACGATTTAGTCGAAAAAGTTATCAAAGAAAATAACATTGACGCCTCGTTGCGTAAAGAACAGGACATTTTGGAAATCGTCAAATACAACATTATGGCATTGCCCGCCGTAGTGATTAATGGCGAAGTAAAAATCAAAGGTTATGTACCTTCCGAAAAAGAAATAAAAGCATTGTTTAACATTTAAAAAATCAATAAAATGAAAAAAGTAATCATTTACGACCCCGCTCTTTGTTGCCCGACAGGACTGTGCGGTGTAAACATTGACCCCGAATTAATGCGTATTGCCGTAGTAGTAGAAACCTTGAAACGCAAAGGCATTATCATTGAGCGTTACAACTTGCGCGACAATCCGCAGGTTTATGTTGATAATAAAGTAATCAACGAGTTTTTAATGAAAGAGGGTGCAGAAAAATTGCCTGTTACCACCCTTGACGGCGAAATTGTTATAAAAGGAACATACCCAACCAATAAACAAATTGCAGAGTGGGTAGGAGTTGCAGAAGAAGATTTAACCGTAAAGAAAAAATCGTGCTGTTGTTGCTAAAATAAAATGATAATGATAAAATTTAATCCGTCGGAACAAACATTTCCGAAATATATTTTCTACACAGGCAAAGGCGGCGTAGGTAAAACTTCGGTTGCTTGCGCAACCGCCGTAAGTTTGGCAGATAGCGGGAAAAAGATTTTGCTTGTTAGCACCGACCCCGCGTCAAACTTGCAAGATGTTTTCGGTATGGATTTAAGCAACAAAGGAACAGTTATCAAAGAAGTTTCCAACCTTACAGTTGTTAATCTTGACCCCGAACAAGCCGCCGCCGAATACCGCGAAACAGTCATTGCCCCATATCGTGGTAAACTGCCCGAAAGCGTTATTACCAATATGGAGGAACAATTATCGGGCTCTTGTACGGTTGAAGTTGCAGCGTTCAACGAATTTTCAGACGTGATTACCAGCGAAGATAAACGCAAGCATTACGACCACATTATTTTCGACACCGCACCTACAGGACACACATTACGCTTGCTGCAACTGCCGTCAGCGTGGGACACATTTATTGCCGAAAATACCACAGGTGCTTCGTGTATTGGGCAACTGTCGGGCTTGGAAAACCGCAAGGAAATCTACAAACAAGCCGTTGCAACACTTTCAGACCCGCAGAGAACAAGCCTTTTTTTAGTGAGCCGCCCCGAAGAAAGCTCATTGAAAGAAGCAGAACGTTCGGCAGGCGAACTTTCCGACCTCAAAATACAATCGCAAAACATTATAATTAACGGATTATTAGAAAATTACGACCCTGCCGATACCATTTCAAAAGCATTGTACGACAGGCAACAGAACGCACTAAAAAATTGCCCCGAAACTTTATCGAAAATGCAAATTTATTATGTGCCGTTGCGTTCCTACAATATGACGGGAATTGACAATATCCGCAATATGCTGACAACCGACAATACAAAAACAACCCGCACAACTACCGCAAACACATACCAATTCAAAAATCTAAATGACTTAATCAATGACTTGCACACTTTTGGCAAGCGCGTAATTTTCACAATGGGAAAAGGCGGCGTAGGAAAAACCACCATAGCGGGAAATATTGCGCGAGGATTGGCAGCGAAAGGCGAAAAAGTATTACTAACAACCACAGACCCAGCTAACCACCTCGCCTACATTGATACGAAAGCAGACGGAATTACTGTTTGTCATATTGACGAAAAAACGGTTTTAGCCGACTATCAAAAAAGTATTTTAGACAAAGCTCGCCAA
Organism: Prevotellaceae bacterium; assembly: GCA_031254635.1. Taxonomy (GTDB): domain Bacteria; phylum Bacteroidota; class Bacteroidia; order Bacteroidales; family UBA932; genus UBA932. Next base: position 6,626 of record JAIRUB010000248.1, read on the forward strand.
ACAATGGGCGATGTCGATTTGAGTTACATTGAAGAAGATTTGCGTTCGCCCTGCACACAGGAAATTGCCGTATTCAATGCCTTTGCCGAAGTTGTTGCCCAAGCCGACAATCAAATAGTTGTTATTGACACCGCACCGACAGGACACACGCTTTTGTTATTAGATGCTACCCAAAGTTACCACCACGAAGTTGAACGCACACAGGGAAATATCACGCCTGCCGTAAAAAACCTATTGCCGCGTTTGCGCAACGAGCAGGAAACAGAAGTCGTAATCGTAACCCTACCCGAAGCCACACCCGTTTTTGAAGCGGAACGCTTACAACAGGATTTACGCCGTGCAGGAATTACAAATAAATGGTGGGTAATTAATGCAAGCCTTTTGTTGACCGACACCACAAGTCCATTTTTGAGAGCCAAAGCACAGGGGGAAGTACAGTGGATTGACAGGGTTAAGGAATTATCACAAGAAAATACAGCAGTAATAGTGTGGAAAGAAAACTAAAAGAAATGAACTGTAAAAACGTAAAAGAATGTGCTTGCCCTAAAACAACTTGCCAAAATCATGGCAAATGTTGTGCATTATCTTTGGCAGAATTGGAAAATAAGAAGTATGCCTCATCAATTGTGAAACACTTTTTATTTTGTCCGTTTATTTTATCCAAAAGAAATGCAATAGAATAGGATAATATTTTATCTTTTATAGCCATCTGTATATCCAAATAAACCTGCAAAATATTCATGGTAATTAATCCATAAACCAGTAATGGTAGCCATTCCCGTCGAGGCTGCCGATGAAAGATATGTTATCATATTCGTCTCCTATGAGTTCCCATCCGGCATCTTGCCATTGTGCATATCCCGCACCGCAGGGAGCAAGATAATCGCCTAAGTCAATGTTGTTGTTCAGTTTAAAGTGGGCGGAGAGGGAATGACGTACAGAGTCTAACTGTGCCGGCGTAGTAATAATGTAAGGATCGCCGTTGACGCCGGTTCCGCCGGAAAATTGGGCGGAAGCGGGGGTGAACAGCAGAAAGCTGAAGGCGTAAAGCAGAAGGGGAAATCGCTTTAATGATAAGTATTTCATTTTTAAATTTTTGCAATAAAAATAAAGAATAAGGGAAAAACCTTTATAGCCATCATTTGCTACTAAGGGAGCTTTTGAGAATAAGGGCTATTTTTTGCATATATACCGAAATTTGTCCCTTTTGAATTCTTAAATCTTTAAATTGACTTCGTCGAGCCCTTCGGGGTTCTTAAAATTGGTATCAAGTATCAGGATATGAGATTTAAAGTTTAAGGTTCAATTCTCAGTTCTTAACTCTTAGTTATTAGTTACTCAGTCATTCAACTTTACAGAACATTAACAAAATCTTAATAAAATTTTAGTTTAAGCGTTAACAGCTTCGTACTGCTTCACACTTAATGTCTTACGCTTTACGTCAAACAAGCAAATAAGCAAATAAGCAAATAACAGTAGAACAATCTATCAATCTGTAAATTAAGTTTTGCTCTTTTGTAAAAAAATAACTACCTTTGTACTTTAATTTTAAAGCATACACCTATGCGAAGCCAGAAACAATTTTTTAAACTATTGGTACATATAGCAATAGCAATTTTATGTATTACAGAAACTAAAGCGCAGGATAATACTCAACCTGTTGACAAAGGTCTGTGGGCAACTTGGGAACTCGAAACAATAACGATAAGCACCCAAGACCTTACCCGAAGCCATTCGTTGGAGGAACTGCTTGCCAAGAAAAGTAAGCTGCCAAGAAATATGTTTACCTCTCTCTATTTTTTTGAAAACGAAATAGGCGTAAACAGCACCGGAGCAGAATCTGTTTCCGATTCTAATATGATAAGCCTGAAGGGCACTTATACGGCCGGCAACGGAGAGTTGGTTGTTAACATATATGGAGAGCAATCACGCACCTTTAACTATGCGATTGAAAACGATATCCTGAAAATAAGCTATTCCCATGCAGAAGGGCAGTTTTATTTACTTTATAAATTAATAGCTAGAAGCCCTGATGTATGAAACAATTTTACTTATTTTTAATAACAATAATACTCTACATATCTCCCTCAACACTTAAAGCACAAACAGATAATCCTGTTACATTGGGCGGCATAACGACTGCCGGACAGTTGCGAATCCAAATATTCACAGGAGGCAGATATAATGTAACACGGTATACAAACATATGGCAAAGACAATTTTTTGACCAGAGTACCACGCCTATATTTGCTATCAGAATAGGTACTACCACATTTTCATATAAAGGACATGGAGCGTTATTGCCAGGTAATACGCTTACGGCATTTAACTCAATTGCAGATATAGGAACGCCCATTACTGCAGGAACTCAGCACGAAATGACCAAAAAATTTACCGGTACTTATAGTGGAAATACCTTTTCTGTTACAATGAAGATTACGTATGACACTTCCACTCCCGATTACTTTATCAAACATGCAACTGTTGACGCAACTAACATTCCGGCCGGAACGCCAATCTCTTTAGCTTACGGATTTGACACCTACTTAGGCAATAACGACCAAGGATATGCCTATATTCTGCCGGATATTTTCAGTTTAAATGATAATTCTACCGGAGCAAACAGGTATTTGACAACGGCACAAGTGCAATCCTTGCGTTTAGTGGGAGCAAGTAATAATATTGGAGGCGGTGTGGTGATAGGTTTTTTCCCGATAGGGCGGAATTTTGACAGAGCCTTTTCAGCTAAACCATTTTCTAATGGATATTCTTATAATATAGTGCTACTTAATCCGGGTAATGGTAGTAGTTCTGGCGCCGATACTCAATACAAGTTCCGCTTTGGCCCCTTTGACGGCCCTTTTGGCAACTATAATACAGAAGATAATGCCCAAGGAGTGGCTTACGATAATATTCCTGCCGGAAAAATTACCGAATTTAAAACAGGATTAACCTTTACCCCAAAATTTGGCGGCGAGTTGGATTATTACTGGAATGATGTTAAAAACCATACGGCAAATATTGGCGATGATGTTAACCTCAATATGTACTACACGAGCCTTACTCCTTTAGCCTTAGACAATGTAGGATTTCGTGTTGATTTTACCGGTTTACAGATTCGCGCCACAGGCTGTACCTCCTCTGGCTTTTCGGGTGGTACTGCAAGCTGTGTTACAGGGAATGAATTTTATCAGCTGAGCGGAGCTTCGGTTGATGCCTTGGGGAGCGCTACCGTTTCTATTCCTGTAAATATTGTACGCGCCGGCCAATGGGTGGTTGACGGCAGCTCAATTAGCGATATGACAGAAACCCTTCCATTGGGTAGCCCTGCCACACTAACCGTTGTTACTACTGTGAGTCTGTCGGATAATGCGGCTATGTCGGTTTGTAAAGGTTCTTCACAGCAATTTGCCGTCCAATTTCCAAGTACAATTACCGCTGCCAATGATGTAATTGTTAGCTTAACCTATACCGGAGATATCGAAAATTTTTCTTCTATGCCTTCGTCGGTAACCATACCCGCAGGTTCAAACAGTGCAACTTTCACAGTAAGCGCTTTGCCTACAGGCGCCAATAATTCCGCTATAACCATAATATTAAGCAGCACCAATCGGGCATTCGTTACGGTAGCCGAACCTTCGTCGGTTACGCTTACCATTCGCCCGGAGCCAAGCTTGAACTCGCCACTAACGGCATCTGTTTGTTCGGGAACAGCGCTTAGCTATACTGCTACAAGCACAGAACCGGGTACTACTTTTAGCTGGACGCGAGCGGCAGTATCGGGTATTATACCACCTACAGGCAGCGGAACTGATGCAAATATAAACGAAATCTTAATCAACAGCACAGCAAATCCAATAGAGGTAACCTATGTATATACACTAACCGGCGGCTGTACCCATACGCAGAATGTTGTGGTAACGGTGAACTTGCCGCCTGTGGTAGGCATTGAGGCTGTGCCGCCGGTGGTATGTTATGGCGAAACAGCTATGCTAATCGCTATGCTGGAGGACAACACCGAACCCATGATTTACACCTGGTACGAGGGAAGCAATCAAACAAGCACTACCACGGTTAATAATTTCCCGCTCGGCGCGCTAACTGCTACTGCAAACTATTCGGTATCGGTACTTAACGAGCATGGCTGTTCGGAAACAAGCACAGTAACAAGCATAACGATAAAGAATGTACCAAGCATAACCGGTTTTAGTATTCCTGACCCTATTTGCGCAGGCAACAGTTTGGCGCTGCCGAACCCCTCATTCGATCTTAATAACGGCACATACACCGGAGGTGGAACATGGACTTTGGTCGGCACAGTGATAACTGCTGCAAGTACTCTGAACTATGGCGACCACGGCAAAGAATTAATTTATTGGATAGACAACGAGTGCGGCTCAAGCAGCTACAGTCCCGGTACAATCACAGTGAACCAACTTCCTGTAACAACTATATCGGCTTTGCCCAGACCTGTATGTTTCGGTGATGCAAGTATTTTAACGGCTACAGTATTGCCGGATGGCCTTACTTCGGATATGAGTTATACTTGGCTTAAAAATAATACTTCAATGGATATAACTGCAGAAAACACATACGGTTTGAGTGCCTTGACAGCAACAGCCAATTATGCAGTATTTGTACGTAACAGCAATGGCTGTACCTTTACATCTTCCCCTCTCACCTTAACCGTAAACTCCTTGCCTGTGTTGACCACAGTTGATGCCAATATCTGCTCCGATGAGACCTTCACGGTTTCAGCTTATTCTAACGATTACAGAGATATCTTGCGGTGGTACCACGACCCGCTGTATGAATATCCAATTGTATCGGCCTCGTCATCGTTTACTGCAGGCCCTCTGGATAGCAATACTACATTTTATCTGAAAGCCACCAGTCTTTATGGCTGTCTCTCATACGACAGTCTCACTATTTCTATTACCTTGCCGCCGCAGGTGAGGGCTATGCCCGACCAGCGTATATGTTATGGCGATGAAATTATGCTGACTACCATTGTCGCCGACGGTGCTATTTCATGGAATGTCTCACAAACAATTGTGCGTCCTACTGTAACTACCGAATACATTGTTACAGCTTCACGGCCGCCATGCCCCACTGTACGCGATACGGTGCGTATTACGGTAGGAGATTTGTTGTATATTGAGCCGGCTGTGCTTCCCGACTTTCAACGCAACAAGTTTTACGAGCAACAATTGCATACTAATGCTGTTCCGTCGCAATATTTCATTGTTTCAGGGCAACTCCCCGGCGGTATGATTTTCAATAGTAATGGCACGATTAGTGGAGTTTCGTCTTTCAATCAATACAAGGAAGAAATCTATACCTTTACTGTACAAGTAATCGATGGTTTTAGTTGCAGTATCTTTAAAACTTATACCTTGCATGGCGACCTCTTTATTCCTGTAGTATTTTCACCCAATAACGACGGAATAAACGACTATTTTATGAAAGGCTACAAAGTGGTTATTTACGACAGGCTTGGAGTGAAAATATTTAAAGGCAACGATGGCTGGGATGGTACTTACAAAGGCAAAGAAGCACCGATAGATACTTATTTTTATGTGTTGTTTTATAGAGATGTGGATGAGCGCGAACTTAAAAAATCAGGCAGCATTACATTACTAAAATAAAAACAGATGAAACATAAATTATTGCTGATAATAATCGCCGGACTGCTATCCGGAACAATGTATGCACAAAGCGATTTTGATTTTACGCAACGCTGGTTTAACGAATCATTATACAATCCTGCGGCTGTGGGCAATAGCTATTCTACCGGAGTCTTTTTACACGCCCGCCACCAATGGCTTAATTTAGACCGCGCACCGGTAACCATAGCCGGAGCCTTTGATTATTTCAATCAAGATTTCCGATCGGGATTAGGCCTTACAGTATTAGCCGATTATATAGGCGTATGGAAAAATTTTCATTTCCGTGGCGCATATGCTTATTTCTTAGATTTGGGCAATGCAGGAATCCTTTCTATGGGACTTGCAGGCGGGTTATTTATCAGAGAATGGGATATCAGGCCCGAACATTTAGAAGATGTTAGCGATCCTATATTGATATATAACGAGAAGACGAAATATATGCCCGATTTTGATTTTGGTATAGAATACAAAGGAGTCTTTAAGTTTGGAGCTGTTATACGGCATATTGGCGCAGCATTGTCGACCGATGATTATTCACCCGATCCTCATATTTGGAGTTACCTATCCTCACGCTTTAACCTTAGCTCATCGGTAAGCATAGAACCCTTAGCAGCATTTACATGGAGAGCGAAGATATCCCGATTAGAGGGCGGCGTCCTCTTATATTTTTTCAAAACCAAAAACTACACAACCTATAACGACCATTTATGGGTTGGCGCCGTTTATCGCACCGACCACAATATTGCCTTGATGGCCGGTGTCAACCTTACGCCGCAATTGCGCCTCGGTTATTCATTCGATTATGGCTTCGGTAATGTAGCTTCCCTTGCGAACCTTGGCTCACATGAGGTATTTCTATCATGGCAATTTAACCGTAAATTTTATAAGGATTTCTGTTGCCCGGCATTTCAGTAGTATAAAATTATAAAATGGAAAGTTATAAAGTAATTCACATAGTAAAAATAATTATAATTAATTCATAATCAAAAATATACAAAATAATCATTATCAATATACTGATTTTTAATGGTTTATATTTATTTTTCGATATTTCTGCTATTTTTACTAAAAATTTTTCATTATTCATTGCTCATTATTCATTATTTTGTATCTTTGCGCCCTCAAATAAAAGGAGGTGGTTGCATAATGATAATAGTACCAATCAAAGAAGGCGAAAATATTGAACGTGCATTAAAGAAATTTAAACGTAAATTTGAAAAAACCGGAGCTGTACGCGAAATGCGTGCTCGTAAAACCTTTGTTAAAAATTCGGTAAAACGCCGCGATGAACGTAATAAGGCTATTTACCGCCAACAAATGCAACGAGAGGAAGAGTCTTTATAATTGTAAAGATAAAATACAAAGAAAAGCAGGTGAATAATTTTATACCTGCTTTTTTACTTTCATAATCTAAAAAATTTACTATATTTGTACGATTATCGCTATAATGTTTATGAGTTTGTTGGCAAACTATACCAATTATCTGCAATTCGAAAAACATTATTCGGCTCGGACAGTTGAGTCGTATCTTGCTTGTATACAGCAGTTTTTCGGACATGCAGGGTTCAATAAACCCAACACGGATATTATATCGGTGCGGCCAAGCGATATTCGCAGTTGGATTGCCGACATGTTAAAAGGGGGGCAAACAGCACGCACAGCCAACCTCAAGCTTAGCGCACTCAACAACTATTTCAAATTTTTGCTGCGCGAAAAATATATCAGTACCAATCCCGCCCAAAATGTTGCCCGGCCAAAGATGAGCAAACGCTTGCCCGAATTTTTCGAAGCTACTGCCCTCAATCGTGTCTTAGATCGTACTATTGATAATGATAATTTTGAGGCCTTGCGCGACAGGCTCATTGTAGAAGTATTGTATGCTACAGGCATCCGCCGCGCAGAGTTAATCTCTCTAAAAACAGCCAATATATTCTTGGATGAAAGGGTTTTACGTGTTAGAGGCAAGGGCGACAAAGAGCGTGAAATTCCTATTCCTGACGACTTGATGCAGAAGTTGCAGCTATATATTGCTTTACTAAAAGAAAAATTTCCTGAAGCAAAATATTTGTTTTTATCAAAAAAAGGCGTAACTTTATACCCTGCAGCAGTGAACAAGATTGTAGCTAAAATATTGATAAAAGAAGGCATTAGAGGGAAAAGGAGCCCGCATACTCTACGTCACTCATTGGCTACACATCTGCTCAACAACGGTGCAGATTTGAATAGTATAAAAGAAGTATTAGGACATGCAAACTTAGCGGCTACACAAGTATATACCCATGATTCGTTTGAGCAACTAAAAAAAGTATATAAAAAAGCTCATCCGAGAAAATAAGGATAAAGTCAATAACCTTTAATTTTTTTATCATGGAAATCAGGATCCAATCGGTTAAATTTGATGCCGATGTAAAATTAACTAACTACGTTATCAGAAAAGTAGAAAAATTGAGTCGTTTTCTTGAAGGCAGGATTATTGCTGCTGATGTAACATTAAGTCTTACTCCCGACCATGCCAATAAAAAAGTGAGCATTCAAATGGAGGTTCCCGGCCATGACTTGCGGACAGAACGTCAAGCCGCCACCTTCGAAACGGCAGTTGTCGAATGTGTAGATGTATTAAAAATTCAAATTAGTAAACTGAAAGGAAAGATGTCGGAAAAATAGGGAGGCTTATTTATTGTCCGAACATTTTACGCATACGTTCAAAGAAGTTCTTATCTTCATTGGTAGGCTTAGGCTTGAAATTTTCGGCACTACCCAATTTTTCTAATATTTTTTGTTCTTCTTTATCTAATTTTTTAGGTATCCAAACATTGATGTGAACGAGCAAGTCGCCGGTAATGCGGCTGTTCAGTTCTGGCAGTCCTTTACCGCGCAGACGCAATACGCGCCCCGGCTGCGTACCTGCTTCTACCTTAATCTTCACCTTGCCCTCTACGGTAGGGATTTCGGCCATCATGCCGAGGGCGGCTTGGCTTATGCTAACAAATAAGGTATAGATAAGATCGTTGCCGTCGCGTTGCAGTTCTTCGTGGGACTCTTCTTCTATCAACACCAACAAGTCGCCGTTAATCCCGCCTTGCTTGGGTGCATTACCCTTGCCTGATATGGAAAGGTGCATGCCCGACATCATCCCGGCAGGAATTTTGAAAGATACTTCTTCCGGTTTTTCCACCACGCCATTGCCATGACAAACATTGCAAGGAGTAGTAATTGTTTTACCTGCGCCGCGACAAGCATTGCAGGGCGATGAGCTTTGCATACGTCCCAACATGGTATTCATTACATGGGTAACCATACCTGAACCCTTACAGACACTACAGGTTTGGAAGGCAGTGCCGTTCTTGGCGCCCGTTCCCTTACAGGTAGAACAAGGTGCTTGCTTGTTTATCTTGAATTTCTTTTCTGCGCCTAAGGCTATTTCTTTTAAGTTCAGCTTAACCCTGATACGAATATCAGAACCACGCGCCACAGCACGCCCACGGGTACGTCCGCCGAAACCGGAAAATCCGCCATAGCCCATACTTTCGAAGATATCGCCAAAGTGAACGAAGATGTCGTCCATACTCCATTCACCGGCATGGCCGCCAAAGCCGCCGGCATTCATGCCCGCATGGCCAAACTGGTCGTATCGGGCTTTCTTATCAGGATTACTCAACACATCGTAGGCTTCGGCCGCTTCTTTGAAATGTTCTTCAGCTTGCTTGTCGCCGGGGTTTTTATCAGGATGGTATTGAATCGCTTTCTGACGGTAGGCTTTTTTGATTTCTTCCGATGTAGCATTACGGGTTACACCCAATATTTCATAATAATCACGTTTGCTGCTCATTGTAGTCTTTTATTAAATTATTCGCCTATTACCACCTTGGCATAGCGGATAACCTTACCGTTAAGCGTATAGCCATGTTGAATCACATCTATAACCTTTCCTTTTTGCTCGGCGGAAGGTGCGGGAATCTTAGTAACAGCCTCGTGTTCATCGGTATTTAAATCTTTACCTGTGGCGTCAAAAATTTTCAAGCCTCTGTTTTCAAGAAATTTAACCAATTTATCCTGAATAAGTAGTACTCCGTCGCGCACAGCAAGCACATCGTCTGTGGTCTGCATGGCTTTAACCGCACGTTCCATGTCATCAAGCACAGGCAAAATTCCTGTCAGCAAATCTTCATTGGCTAAGGCCAAGAATTCAATACGCTCACGGGCTGTACGTTTACGGTAATTATCAAATTCGGCAACCAATCGTAGGTATTTATCTTCCAGCGCTGCCATTTTTTCTTCAATAGTCGGCTCCACTGTCACACTTTCGTCGGTTGAATCAGCAGTTGCATTATCAATATTTTCGCAGGAAATTTGGCTTTCTTCTTTAACAGGCTGATTGTCTTTGTTTTTCTCATTCTTATTATGCACTCTCATTTTTGGGAAATTTAATGCTTTATAAGCAGCAAAAAGCCTGCCAGTTTTGTTGTAGCGACAAAATGGCAGTTGTTTTTTAAATAGTTATTAGGTAGTGTTATATTAATCGTTAAATGACAGGCGGTGTGGAAAGCAATCAAATGGCGTTATTGCTTCAATTTGTTTTGCAAATCTCGCAACAGTGTTGTTTTTTTGGAATTTAAAGGGTAAATCAGCGCGTATTTGCAGTTGTGGGATAAGCGGCTCCTGCCTTATAG
>JAIRUB010000045.1 GCA_031254635.1 Prevotellaceae bacterium
GGCAATGATTGCATATTCATAAAATATCCTCCTTAAACTTTTGTGCGTTTATCATAGCAAAAATACGCACAAAAGTCAATACAAAACTAATTGCATCCAAAACGTTTTAACGTCTTAGCATCTGGATTTCCACATCTTTGTAGTATGTGGTGGTGGGATTCTGCACATAATATACTAGATTTCGCATAGCAAATTATGTGCAATATTGAGTAAATTATGTGCAGCCCTGTGCAGTCTACAGAAAATCCACCGGCACATACCGTAAACGCACGATGAGGGCGGAGACAGCCGAAAAACCCATCGTCCATTTATCCTGGGAGTTTTTACACCGCAGCCCAGAAACTGCGCCATGCCAAAACAGCCAGTCTGTTCGGAGCGGCTGGCAGTATTACCGCAACAGCGTCAATAACGTCTATTTTTATGCTAAATGATTTCATGGAGGTTAGTTCCGCATATAAGCTTTTAAGCATAGCTGAAATATCTTTGCCAGCCACACCAGAAAGCTGACCAATACTCCTAAAGTTTATGGGAGTTTAATTTTTTATCATTTTCGTGATTATGTTTAGAACTTATGCAAGCTTGCGGGAAACCCTAATTCACCAGTAAAACGGGGTTATCTCCTTCAACGTGGCAAGATGTTTAACCATATTATGTTTAAAACTCCTAGAAATTATAGGAACACAGCTTTTATTTTTTGTGATATGACTATCTGCAAATAGGGTCTATTCTACCGCTAGCAAAAAGGATTTAAGAATATCTTCGGCATACTTGCGTTTATCCGGCCTGCATGAGTTAAGCATCACCAAAAGCGGCTCGTCTCCGTTATCAGCTGTTTTTCCAAGAAGAATATAGTCAACAGACAATTTTAAAATTTTTGACAATTTTACCAAAGTCTGAATAGACATGCCCTTTGCGCCTATTTCTATATCGCGGCAAAAATTAGTCGAAACCGAAAGCTGCTCCGCAAGGTAATCTCTTGTATAACCCAAAAATTCGCGTTGCTTTCTAATTCTTGAGCCAATTGCCGAAAAGTCTAGTTCATCCATATAAATCACCGCCTATCCAGCATAAATTATATATCTGGCAGTGTGAGTGATACAGCAACCGTAGGTATTGGCAAGCAACAACTAACAGTATATTTTTTTGAATGTCTATAAGAATTGTCGGCATTTATAAGATTTTTATTAGCCTGTTACACCCATATACAAAAAAATAGCTTGAGCATAAGTGCTGCATCCTAGGTTGGTAATACTACGAATATTCTAAGTAAAGTCAAAAGAAAAATCTTTTAGTATAACTTTTAGGCTTGACAAACAACTACTTTAGGGATACAATGAATATTATTAACATCATTTATCGTCATTAACTTGCTTAAAGTATGCAAATAGCAACTTTTCCTATTGTTTTTATACACAATGGTACTAATAATGTATATTCCATGAGTTTCTATACGTCGAAATAAGGTGCTTTGTATTAGATATCCAGCTATTCCTATATTCACTAAATGGGAATGAAGGTTCTAGTATTATTTTTTGGCAACTGCCAATTGTTGCCAATAATATAAAAAACAAAAATTAGGAGGGGATTGTTTATGTCGACATTAAGAAGGCACAAAAAACTACAGAGCGTATTTGTATTTATCCTCAGTTTCATGTTGGTATTTAGTTCGCTGCCTGCCGCTTTTGCGGCACCGTTGCCTGTACCTTTACCAGCTGCTTTCGATGATGAGGATCAGCATTACAACGATGATTTATCAAAACTTGTGACCGTGGGAAATGCAAGGCTTATTGAAGATGCCACACTAGAAAAAGACGGCAAGTATCTTGCAATAAAGAATTTGGATAATAATATGGTATATGCCCAAGGGTATTTAGGTGAAGAACCGACTTTTGAGAATCCTATTTCCCCGAGTGAAGGTTGTGGTATCGTCATCGAATTCACTCTTGAGCAAACCCAAGACATACGTCTGGAGCTTTGGAATGAAGATAACACAGAGTACCTTGGCCTAATGGCTTTTGGTGAAGCACAGGGTCAATGGGGGGTGTACGAGGGCGATAAATGGTATCCGAGCCCAGTAGGTACTCAATGGGGCGATTATTTTGGCATGCCATGGTATCCAAATGGAACAGGCATCCAAAAGCCGGTTGCTACAGCATTTATATGGAATGGTAAGTACTTCAACCATGATATGGGAGAAATAATATTCCCCGGCCAGGAAGGTGGGGCAGAGCTTGAAGAAGATGGGCAATATGTGTTTTATGTTCGTTTTCAGCCGGTTCATCCCAAAAATGTTGGCTACTATATATCTGTGAAAATAATAATAAGTTACTCCCCGGAAGATATTATGGCTATCATGGATATGCGCAACCCGTTTTTGGACGGCGACCCTGTGAGTATGGTAAACGGTAATTTTACCTGGGATTATACGGATTTTGCAGTGTATGGCGCACAAAATTTGGAATTCATCCGCCACTATAATGCTATAGACAAGAATGAAAGCGAGGTCGGCTACGGCTGGCGGCATAATTATTTGTATTCAGTGGACAAAACCATGCTGTTTGCCACACTAAATCTTCCTAACGGCAACAGTGTTGTCTACAATATAAAAGGAGACGGCAGTTTTGAAGGGCCGAAGGGCAAGGATTATAAGTTGGAAGCCGACGGTAGCGGTTTTGTGATGACCGACCAGGCGATGACAAAGTATTACTTTAATGGGGATGGCAACCTGATAGCGATTGAGGATGTGGGTGGTATGCGTACGGAAATCACCCGCAACGGTGATGAAATTGCCACTATTTCCAATAATAGCGGTACCTTGACATTCTCTTATTCAGGTGGAAAAATATCAAAAATTGCCGACCAAACAGGCCGGAGCGTTTTTTATACGTACAATGGCGGCGATTTGGTTTCTTTCCTGAATGCCGATAACGATACCATAGATTATAAATATGATGACCATAAATTGACGGAGATTTCCGATTTTAATAACGATACTTACCTGAAAAACGTATACGATGACCACGGCCGGGTCATTGA
>JAIRUB010000039.1 GCA_031254635.1 Prevotellaceae bacterium
TGTTTAGGGTTATTGATTACCATAGTAGCCTCCTGTTTATATATTCTGAATGTCTTTTATTTTATCATATTCTGCGTGAGTTCCAATAAAACGAATTTCAGTCTGCAATAAAAACAACAGCAATAATCAATCGATAATGATTTCCTTTAATGTTGAACACATATCTTTTGTTACCAACATAATCGGCAGAAGGATAATCTGCTCTCAAATTATTATGATTTGCCCATTTTGCATTACCTACAACTTCTATTTAGACAAAGCATCCGTCACATCCGAATATTTTTTACAAAAACCCTCGATTATTGTAGCACCCTTTATTTTCATATTTAAATTTTCGACTACAAAGATATAAATAAATTCCCAATTTGGCAATTTTCTTTATGAAATTGGGGGAAATCTCTGACTTAAGTTGAAAAAATTGTATCTTTGTCCAATGAACAATTAAAAATTAAAATATTATGAACTTATTAGATGGAAAGGCAACAGCGGCGCAAATGAAACAAGAAATAGCACAGTCCGTGCTGGAAATTAAAAACAGCGGAAAAAGAACTCCTCATTTAGCAGCCATATTGGTAGGCAACGATGGAGCCAGCGAAACTTATGTGAACAGCAAAGAGAAGGATTGCCACGAGGTAGGCATGAGTTCTACTGTATTGCGTTTTCCTGAAACCATTACGGAAGCAGAGCTGCTGCAAGAAGTAGTAAAAATCAATAACAACAAGGACATTGATGGATTGATTGTTCAACTCCCATTGCCTAAACATATTAATGAACAGAAAATAATAGAAACCATTAATCCCGATAAGGATGTGGACGGATTTCATCCCTTAAACGTAGGGCACATGGTAACAGGTTTACCGACTTATGTTTCGGCCACTCCCGATGGCATTATGGAATTGTTGGCACGTTACAAGGTTGAAACCGCCGGCAAACATTGTGTGGTTATTGGCCGCAGCAATATTGTAGGCCGACCCATGTCGAACCTGCTCTCGCAAAAAGCAAATCCGGGCGACTGTACGGTAACCATCTGCCACAGCCGCACTAAGGACCTCAAGGCCTTTTGCCTGCAAGCCGACATCATTATCGCCGCCTTGGGCAAGGCTGAATTTCTGACTGCCGATATGGTTCGTGAGGGAGCAGTTGTTGTGGACGTGGGCATCACCCGTGTACCGGCCCAAAACAAAAGCGGGTTCAAGCTGTTGGGCGATGTGAAATTTGATGAGGTAGCGCCAAAATGCAGCTACATTACCCCTGTGCCAGGCGGCGTAGGGCCAATGACAAGGGTTTCGTTGCTGAAGAATACGTTGAAAGCGGCGAGAGGCCTAAGGTAAAAGTTGCAAGGTAAAGGGTGAAAAGGTACAAAACAAAAAGTAGTTAAGGGTAGTTAGAAGTAATTAATATCACATATTCTATTCCTAATCTCTTAATCACTTAGTCACTTAATCGCTTCCTTGATATTTCGATATTCTGAACACTATGCCCAAGCAAAGAGCGTGGGTAATATCACGGTATTGTTGCCGTAATGTGGATAAAAACTGCCAGCCAACAGCAATAGCTGAAAATTAGGCGATGTGGACAAATGTGAGGCTGTTATGCGTTGCAATCAATTGGGGTCAATATATTTGCCTTATTTTTAAGATAGGAGTAAAAAATTTGGGTAGTGTTTCAAAACAGCTAAATTAATAATATTTTCCTGTTTTGAAACACTACCAATATTTTCAAAAAGCACTGTAGATTAAAAAAAAATGCGTATACTTGCGTATATTTCGGAGTTGGCTGCAAGGCACGAGTGCGCGGTGGACAATAGTAGAAATTTGAACGTTAAATAGAAATATAAACCGTCCGACAAGGACATAAAAAGAAGAAAAAATGAAACGAGTAGCAATTTTATTAAGTTTAGTAGCGTTTCTGGGTGTTTCGTGCGAAAAGAGAGAGCAGGATAATCAGGAAAATTGGAACAAAGATGTAATAATCAGTGCAGAAAAATACGAGAACGCACCTAATGACCCACATATGAGGATACTTAATTTGGAAATTGAAGGCGATAGTTTGAAAATTAAATTCAATTCGAGCGGATGTAGCGGAAGTACTTGGGTTGTAAAATTGATAGGTTTGGGAAATTATGACAAATCATATCCTCCACAAACTACATTGAGACTTTCTTTAGACAACAAAGAAATGTGTGAGGCATTAATTTACAAAGAGGTTTCTTTCAATCTTGAACCTGTAAAAAAATATTTTAACCATCACGGAACGAATAAAATATACCTTAACATTTCGGACAAGGGAGTACTTTATGAATACTAAAAAAGCACTGCCTACAACGAGCGGTTTGGCGCAACGACGGCGGGAAGTGCAGACTTGAAAGGTAGTGCGTAAATGCCGCCGCTGCGCCAAGCCGCCATCCCGTTAGCTGTCATGCGGGGGACAGCGTAGCGGACAAAGAAGTAGAAAATTGAGTGTTAAACAAAAAATAAGAGAAGAATACAATGAAAAAGGAAAAGAGATTTGAAATTATCTACCAAGAAAAACACGGAATGATGAAAGATGTGTTTATTTTAAGAGACAAACAAACAGGCGTACAATATCTATTTGTTCAAAATGGATACGGAGGTGGATTATCGCCATTGTTGAGTGAAAAACAGAAAAATGAACTCTAAATTTTTACTCCGAGAATGGCAATTATCAGACAAGAAATCGCTTACTGAAAACGCCAACAATATTAACATTTGGAATAATGTTCGGGACTATTTTCCACATCCATACACGGAAGATGACGCAGAACAATTTATCCGAATGGTAATGGACAAGCCAAAACCTCTGACAGATTATGCGATTGAGATAGACGGATTGGCTGTTGGTGGAATTGGTGTCGTCCCGCAGACAGACGTTCATAAAATCACGACAGAAATCGGCTATTGGCTTGGGGAAAAATATTGGAGTAGAGGAATTATGACTGGTGCAGTAAGACAAATGGTTGAATACACATTTGAAAATTTTCCTGTAACAAAGATTTATGCACCGATATTTGAGTTTAACATTTCCTCAATGAGAGTTTTGGAAAAAGCAGGTTTTGTTCGAGAAGCAGTGTTGAAAAAGTCTGCGATAAAGAATGGTAAAACAATTGACTTGTATTACTATGGACTTATTAAGGGACAAAATGCCGAACGCCTAACGAGCGGTTTGGCGTAATGGCGGCAGGAAGTCCGCAGAAACATTTGTGCAAATTTGGAAGTGTATCACCCGCCCGAACATTTGTGAAGCCCCCGCCTGCGTGAAGCCGCCACCACGTTAAGCGCAAGCGGGCGATGGGAGGTCCGTAGCCTGATATATTTGTTGCAGCATTAATATGTATGTGTATGTGTGTGTGTGTGTGTGTGTGCACCTGTGAGTGTTGTGCTATGCACTGCAAAGGTTCCGTAGCCT
>JAIRUB010000094.1 GCA_031254635.1 Prevotellaceae bacterium
GAAGGTATTTGTGAACAACGCCACAATCGTCGGTAACCGCAAAATCAGGGTCGGCCATTGCTAAGGCGTAGGCTTTGCGAATAACCGACAGTTTAAAGCCCTGCGGAGTTTGCGCCCTGCGAAACAAGGAACGTGAGGGAATTTGTGTTATCGTTCGCTGCGCATTATCTGTTTGCAATATAGTGTCGGTAACGGATACTGCTACTGCAACAGCGGAATATTGTTCCAAAGCACAGAGCGTGTCATCAATAATACGCTTGCTCACGAAAGGTCGCACAGCATCATGAAAAAGAATATTGGCCTCGTCGATATTGCTATATGCTTGCAGTGCTGCCAAAGTAGAATCGGAGCGTTGAGCGCCGCCTTTCAATACTTTGCTTACTTTTTTCCAATTATATTTTTGAGCGATATTATTCCAAACTTCCAGATAAGAAGGATGAACAATAATTGCAATTTCATCAATATCGGAATGTTTTTCAAATGCATCAAGACTATACGCAATAATTGGTATTCCTGTAACTTCTATAACTTGCTTTGGCAACTCCCCACCTACCCTGCTCCCCGTACCTCCGGCTAAAATGACTGCAATGTTTTTCATGTTCGGCAGATGCGCTTAATTTTTATTTAATACTTTTTATTTTTAATACGCCCATTACTTCCCTCAACACTTTTGATCCCAACAGATATGCCGCACCAAGGTAAAACAAAGTTCCTCCCACTAATTGTACTGCTATAAGCATTAAGTTATTATCAAAACAAAAAGACAGACAATACACCCCTGTCGCCATGGTTGCAGCAATACAAAAGTACGGAAAAATATCTTTTAACTGGCACAATATGGAATAATTGGCCTGCTTGGCTACAACTATGGCGCTAACTATAAATCCAACAAGGTGTGCCGCCAATAAACAGGTAACGGCTATGGAAAGATTTAAAGGAATAGCAATCAAAGCGCACAAAAGAATTAAACTTTTTTTTCCGCACTCCAAGTACAGGGCGGTTCGGGCTTTATTTCTTACATAAAGCATATTGTTATGCAAATTCATAAATACAATAAACACCCAGGCAATGGCTAATTTTTGAAGATAGGGCACAATGGCTGCCCATTTATCGGTAAGTAAAAGCTGTACTAATGGTTCAGCCGCTGCCGATAAACCAAATAATGCAGGTAATACAATAAATGCCGACACGCGCATTATTTTACGTATAGCGCGTTGGAAACGTTCTTCATCATCGCCTATTTTAGCTAATATGGGATAAGTGGCTGTTTGCAAAGCGGTGCTGAGGCTGCCGGCCGACAAGGCGCTGAATTTATCGGCCTGTGCATAGTAACCCACATCGCGCAAGGGATAAAAGCGGCCAACAAGTGCAACATATAAATTATAGAAGAGCGCATGTAGAACATTAATCATTAAAATGTTGGAGCTAAATTTCCACAACTCTTTAATGCATTGTTTATCAAACAGCCACGAAGGGTGCCATGAGGTATAGAGCCAAAAACAAACTGCGCGCACAAGCAAAAAGGTGATATGCTGATACACCAGCGCCCAAACGCCAAAGCCATTCATGGCCAAACTTAGGCCCACCGCTGCCGAACAAAACAAGGCAATGAAGCCGGAAATGGTAATAACCTTAAAGTTTAAATCTCTTGTTAAATTTACCCATTGAATCAGCGTGAAGGGATTAATCAGAAAGGGTAAGGCTGCCACGCGGGTAATGGTTATTAATCGGGGTTGGTGATAAAAATCGGCAATGAAGGGGGCTGCAAAGAAAAGCAAGATGTAGAGAACAATTCCGGCGCCAAGATTAAAATAAAATACCGATGATAAATCGGCTTGACTAATCTCTTTTTTTCGCACTAAAGCGTTAGAAAAACCGCTATCCAACAAAATCGCTCCAAGGGCTGTGAAAATGGCAATCATCCCCATCAAGCCATAATCGTCGGGCGAAAGGTAAAAGCGCGCCAACACCAAGCCCACCGCGAAGGCAAGCATCTGCTGCCCGAACCTGTCTATTAAAGTCCAGATAAGGGCTTGTGCTGTTTTTTGCTTTAGGGTTTTTTCCATCGGTTTTCTATTTATATAGCTTTTTTAGTTTTTCCTGTGTTTCCAAGCCTTTTCGTAAAATAATTTTCTGCACAAAGGCTGTGATAAAGCCCCAGCCGTAACCAACAATTTGTATAATTGATGCCCAAACGGCTAATAGCGCTACTTTCGGGCTGCTGGTTTTAATTAGTGCATCGGAGAAGAGGAGTAGGCAGTAGGCGGCAGGCAGCAGCAATGAACAATAAACAATGAACAATGAACAATGAACAATGAATAGTAGGCAGTAGGCAATAAACAGTAGGAGTAAAAAGGCGGGGAGGGTGTGTACTAATTTTAATGAGCCTTTGTGTAACATAGCTAAGCTAATGCGGCCAGAACCGAAATTACGCACTTGTTTATAGAATTTCTTAAAACTCACCCTGCGTTTATGATAAACAAATACGTCGTGGTATAAGGCGATACAGAAACCGGCATTAGCAATGCGGATAGAAAGGTCTATATCTTCGCCGAACATATCGCGGAAGCCGCCGACTTTTTCATAAACCTTACGTGAGAAGCCCATATTGAAAGTACGTGGTTTAAATTTTTCCATTGATGACTTACCGCCGCGTATGCCGCCGGTGGTGAAAAAAGAGGTCATAGCATAGCTAATAGCCTTTTGCACAGGCATAAACGACTCATTAGCGGTATCTGGCCCACCGAAGCAATCGGCGTAATTTTTTTGAAGATTTTTTTCTAATTCTGTAAAATATTGTGGCGGCAATACGCAGTCGGAATCAAACAAAAGAAAGTAATCGCCTTTCGCTAATTGCATTCCCACATTGCGGGTATCACTACGGCCTGTGTTGGGTTTATAGTGGTAATAAATATTCATTTGCGAGGCATAGTGCGTTACCACTTCCGCGCAGGGTGAGGTAGAGCCATCGTCCACAATTATCACCTCAAAATTGGCTCCGCCTTCCTGACTAACCAAACTTTCGAGCAGTTCGGCTAACTCTTCGGAGCGGTTATAGACAGGTACGATAATAGAGTAAAGCATTGTAAAACAAATGACTTCACAAAGATAAAAAAAAATAAACATCTAAACGATTGTTCAACCAAATATTTTATGTAACTTTGTCCATTAATTAATATACAATCATGAGCAGGAACGAACAAGAAGTTTTATCACAAAATATTAATCGTATTTGTCATGGTACCGAAATCATTGGCAGTATTAATGCTTCCGGAGACATGCGTATCGATGGTGTTTTAGAAGGAAACCTTATGTCAAAAGGCAGGGTGGTTATCGGAGAATCAGGACGTATAAAAGGAGACTTAATTTGCAAAAACGTGGATATTTGGGGCTCTTTTGAAGGAAAGATAACAGCTTCAGAATCGACTAATTTCAAAGCAATGGCTGTTGTAATCGGAGAGATTAAATCTTCGAAATTGTATATTGAGGCCGGAGCCAAATTCAATGGCAGTTGCACAATGCCAGCCGAGCAGCAGCCAACTAAGTTAAGCTAATGTGATAATTAAAGCACGTACTTTGCAGCCCCATTATCACATTAACATATTTGCTCATTATTATATTGGCGAGTTTTACTTAGGGCTATTCAGTAAATAAAATTAAAATCACAACATCTTCAAAATGAATTTGTTGTGATTTTTGGTCTAATAGTCAAAAGTGTTGATGAAAAGGCATCATTTTTCACTAATAGTCAAAAGTGTTGATTTTTCAGGCGGGATTAATCCCGCCTGAAAAATTTAAAGGTTTTTCTAAA
>JAIRUB010000097.1 GCA_031254635.1 Prevotellaceae bacterium
TCCAATGCAAATTTATTAGGAGGCAGGGCTTTACGTTACGAACTTTATCCGCTTATCAGCGCCGAAATTCCCGATTTTGACTTGCTGCGGGCAATCAATCACGGACTTTTGCCGCGCCATTACGATGCGGCGAATCCGCAAAAAATGATTTCGGCATATATCGGAAATTATTTACGTGATGAGATTTCTACGGAGGCACGCATTCGAAATGTGGGAAATTTTTCACGCTTTCTCGAAGCGGCGGCGCTCACAAACGGCGAGATGGTCAATTATACCAATATAGCAGCCGATTGTGGGGTAAGCGCTACTACCGTGAAAGAATATTTTCAGATTTTAGAAGACACATTGATTGGACGCTATTTGCCATCGTTTCAAAAACGCCCGAAACGACGCGTAATTACCGCCCCAAAATTCTATCTGTTTGATATAGGAATTGTCAATAATTTGCTTAATAGAGGAAAGATTGAAGTGGGGACAGAACTTTTCGGCAAGGCGTTTGAGCATTTTATTTATCAAGAAATTTACGCGCATAGTCGCTATGCTGAAAAGGAGTATCCGATTTATTTTTGGCGCACCGCCTCGCAGTTGGAAATTGACTTTGTGCTTGGCGACCATGAAGTTGCCATTGAGGTTAAAGCCACCGAACAGGCAAACGAACGGCATTTAAAAGGGTTGAAAGCCTTTGCTGAAGAATATAAAACAAAAAAATTGATTCTCATAAGCAATGATCCTATGCCGCGAGTGGTTAAAAATATTTTAATTTTGCCTTGGAAAGTATTTTTAAAACGGCTCTGGGACGGGGAGTTTATCTAAAATCTTCACTATGCAAAAAAAAGAAATATTCGGCTTAGAGCGTAATGTTTTTTATGCAGGACTAACCAGCTTTTTTACCGATATATCCACTAAAATGATATATAGTGTGATGCCGCTATTTCTTTTGTCGATAGGAGCCAGTAAAACTGCTATTGCGCTAATTGAAGGAGTAGCTGAAAGCACCGCCTCTTTGGTAAAGGCATTTTCGGGCTATTGGAGCGACAAGATTGGAAAAAATAAACCCTTCATGTTAATAGGCTACGGTATTACCGCCTTGGTAACACCCTTGTATGCCTTGGTACGCTTTCCCTTTCAGGTGTTAATATTCCGCTTCATTGAGCGTGTAGGCAAGGGAGTGCGGGCTGCTCCTCGCGATAATTTGATTAGCGGCTCGGTGGGGAATAAAAATGTAGGCCGAAATTTCGGCTTTCATAAGGCGATGGATAACAGCGGGGCTATTGTAGGACCACTCTTGGCTTTCCTCTTGCTGTATCTTTTCCCTTTAAATTATAAATATATTTTTCTGATTGCCACCATCCCTGCGCTTTTGGGTGTGTTTACTATCGCTACAATGATTAAAGAAGCCAAAGCTGAGCCGCAAAAGAAAGTAGCACAGATATCCCCTAAGTGTTTGCCAAAAAGATTTTATGCTTTTTTAGCGATTATTTTTGTCTTTACCTTAGGTAATTCAGCCGATGCCTTATTGTTAGTAAAAACAGTAGATACCGGCGTCAACAAGGCTTATATTCCTTTTCTGTATATGATTTTTAATGTCGTATCGGTGGTTTTGGCTATTCCCATAGGAAAATTGTCGGATAAGATTGGCCGCGAGCGGTTGATTATTCCCGGCTTTCTGATTTATGCACTGACTTATTTTCTGTTCGGCTGCTTCAACAGCATCAGAGTATTTATCGGCTTGTTTGTACTCTACGGCTTTTACAGCGCGTTAACCGACGGCAACCAAAAAGCCATGATTTCAGACCTTGTAGGAAAAGAAATGCGGGGTACAGGCTATGGAATTTATCATGCAGTGCTTGGTATTACCTTGCTTCCTGCGAGTTTGATTGCCGGGTTATTGTACGACAAGGTAAATTCCGGCGCACCTTTTTACTTCGGCGCCTCCATGGCGCTGCTGGCAGCCGTGTTAATGATAATCTTTACCGTGAAAAACGTGAAGAGTAAGACGTAAAGAGTAAAGCGATATATACAGTTGACATAACTGATAGTAAACACAAGGGCATTTGTGTAATTCAGTCTCTCAAAAACGGATACTGCCTCCATAAAATATTCCAAAGCCGTTTGATACCATTGCTTAAAAAAGTAGGTGCTGCCCAAGTCATAGACAATAACGCCTCTCCATTTTTCATTCTTTTCTATATGTTTATTCAATAACCTTATATAATTGTTTGGCTTTGTCTAAGGAGCAGGAGTTGAAGTGCCACCATTCGCTTTTCACGGTACAAAAACCAGCTTCGGTCATTACTTTACGTAACAACAGCCGGTGTTGTAATTCCCGAGAAGTAATCAACCCTTTTTTGACTAATTCTTCTTCGTTATCGGTATTGGCTTCTTCGCCGAAATAATCAAAAGGCGTACCCATATCCAAGGATTTACCTGTGCAGTCTATCAACGAGAGGTCAACTGCAGCACCGAAATTGTGCATACCGCCGCCCTTTTCGGGATTGATTACATAATAATTCCATTTGGTTCCTGCCACCATCTTCCACATTTCGCGCTGTATGCTGATGGGCCGCGCTGCATCATATATAATCAGTGTAAGGTCGGGGCGCAGTTGCTTCAACGTCTTGTATGCCTTTAACAGTTTTTGTGCTACATCGGCTTGCAGGTAGGCGCGGTTAAGGTCTTCGTATAAAACTTTGCCCATAAAATTATAAGGCGTGGCATACACCATTTGCACCATAATACCCGGGTCGAGCGTGCTTATATCTACTAACCCCAAGCCTTCCAATTCCTGTTCTTTAGGAGTTAGTTCATTTTGCAGATGGGCAAAAATAAGGTCTGCAAAGAATGGGTCGTGCGGTGGATTATTGTTGGTTTGCCCACAGGAAATGACAGCAAGGCAAGCAACTGTAAGAAGTATAAAGAATATGTTAGTGTTTTTCATGATTGTAAGTGATTAAGAAATTAAGGATTTTGTAAACTGAGGCAATATTGTTTAAGCCGCTTAACATGGTGGAAACTTTATCTATTTGTGCTGCGACATCATTATAGTTATTTATATAGAAAGTGTTTTTAAAGGTAAACTAACTTTACCAACTTCATAGTTTCTGCCCATATATCCAATTTTTTATGCGGCCTCATTTCTATCTCTTAATATCCTAATCTCCCATCAAAAACCTTTTCATAAACCCATTCAACTCACCGTCCAGCACCGCTTGCGTGTCGAAAGTTTCGAAATCGGTGCGGTGGTCTTTTACTAATTTGTAGGGATGGAGGGTATAGCTGCGGATTTGCGAGCCCCATTCTATTTTCTTCTTGCTTCCTTCTATTTCCGCTTCTTTTTCCCGGCGTTTCTGCAATTCGATATCATAGAGGTGCGATTTTAGAATACGCAAGGCATTGTTGCGGTTATCTAACTGTGAGCGGGTTTCGGTATTTTCAACTACAATTCCTGTTGGGATGTGGCGCACCCGCACGCCGGTTTCTACCTTATTTACATTTTGTCCGCCGGCACCGCTTGAGCGGTAGGTATCCCACTCCAAGTCGGAAGGGTTAATTTCTATTGCAATAGTATCATCAATGGCAGGAATAACAAATACGGAAGAAAAGGTAGTTTGGCGTTTCCCTTGGGCGTTGAACGGGGATATGCGCACCAAGCGGTGTACTCCGTTTTCGGCCTTCAGATAACCATAGGCGTATTCGCCTTCAAATTCGATGGTAACCGACTTAACACCGGCCTCATCACCATCTAAAATGTCGCGTACATATACCTTGTAACCATTACGTTCACCCCAGCGCATATACATGCGCATCAGCATTGCAGACCAGTCGTTGCTTTCGGTGCCGCCGGCTCCGGAATTGATTCTGAGGATAGCGCCCAATTTGTCTTCCTCTTGGCCCAGCATATTGCGCATTTCCAATGCTTCAATAATTTCCAAAGCCTTAGCATATTGCTTATCTAAATCATCTTCGGCCGAGGCGTCTTGTTTGGCAAAATCGAGTAAAACTTCCAGGTCTTCCACCGCAGCGGCTACTTGACGATAAGCGTCCGTCCACGATTTCAGTGAAGCTATTTTTTTAAGCTGATTTTCAGCAATTTTAGGCTCATTCCAAAAATCAGGTAGATGTGTTTTTTTTTCTTCTTCAGCAACTTCAATTAATTTTCGGTCGATGTCAAAGGCACCTCCTCAACGTCTGCTCACGTTCTTGAAGGTTTTTAAGTTGGTCTATAGTAATCATATTAACAATTGTAATAAAGTGCAAAGATAAAGACAATTTTACAAGGAACACAAAAAACCCCAACATCTTCAAAGAAATTTGTTGGGGTTTGTCTTTTTATTTGCTAAATATCCCTACATAGTGATTATCTTATATTCCGCACGACGATTAACTTCGTGTTCTATGTCGGTGCAATCTATGCTTCTGCAGTCGCAACGGTTCAATAATTTCGTCTTACCGTAACCTATAGCCTTGATGCGTTTGGCTGCTATGCCTTTACGAATTAAGTAGTCTTTTACCGCATTTGCCCGTTTTTGGGATAATACCATATTGAACCCATCCGAACCACGGCAGTCGGTATAAGCCGACACTTCCAAGATATCATTTTGATTTTCTTTCATATAAACAACTAACTTATCTAATTCCCTTGCTGCATCATAGCGAATGTGCCAACGATTGAAATCAAAATTAACCCCCGCCATCCGTACTTGCGTATTCATATACTCATTGCTGGTCGGTATTGCTTCTACATCTTCACATATACATACAGGATATGATTCTAATGTAACGACTTTATCTATCAAATCTTTCGGCTTCTGATTTTTATATTCCTTCGGTATATACTCTTCCTTATAAACCAATAAATTATATGGAGCTTCAGGCTCTAACTTAGCCTCCAATTGGCCATTTATATCCGTAGTTAATATCTTCGAATCACAAGCCAGTTCACTCATGAAGTAGATCTGAACATCTTGAATAGGCATTCCTTCATAATCTACTACCTTCATAAGTGCTATCAGTTCTGAGCTGGCTCGTTCAAAACGATAAATTGCATCATCGCCCGTACGCCTCGAAGATATATAACCACTGTTTTCACTTATAAATGTAATCGCAAAATCATCGGCCGTAGAATTAATTGGGATAGGCATGCGTACAGGTGTGGTAAAATGGCCGTCTTTTAATATTGCACACGAGAAAATATCTAAGCCGCCCATACTGCCATTGTTCGAAGCATAATAAAAATTGTCCTTGTTGTCGAAACGAGGTGAGCGCTCATCGGCTTCGCTATTGATTTCCTTTAGGTTTTCAGGCGGAGCCCAACTACCATCCGGATTCTTCCGACTTCTCCACAAGTCTATGCCACCAGATCCACCGGGCCTATCCGAAGCAAAATACAAATACTGGCCATCATTGCTTAACCACGGGTCTCCACTGTTATATTTGTCTAAATTGTAGTGAAACATCTCTATCGGGCCCCAACTACCATTGGGTTGACGACGGCTCATGGCTAACTGCAACACTCCACGATTCATGGTTACTGTTGCCTCGCCGGATACTGCCATGTATAATTCCTGACCATCGGGGCTCACATACGGAGCGCCCATGTGGAACAATTTCTTGCTTTCTTCCTTGAATAACATCTCCGCCCTACTTGCCCCTGGACGAAGCGAGTATAATTTCGTTATACGATTTTCACCTTCTTTCCCCTCGCTGTTACAGAAGATAACTTCCCCCTCATTTGTAGTCACCGCGCCCCAATTATCTCCCTTGATGCCGGTCTCTATCTTTGTTAATATATACTGCACTTGTTGTGCGGATAATCCCGCTGCTAGCAGCAGCATAACGATTATTAATTGAATCTTTTTCATCTCTATGTATAATTATGGTGAATAAGTTAAAGAGTAAATAATGCCTTTTTAATTAGAAATACCTTGGTGTAGCGTAACGACGTTTTGATTTTATCAAATAATAGCCTAACGACACTTCTATACCACCATTATAGCCCGTTGCCAAACTGTTCAAATCAAAATCATAGGCTGCTCCTAACCTTAAATTTTCCATCAAATATAATTCCGCTACTATCACTAGCGCACTTGTCTGGCGCAATGCATCAGGACTATCATACCTGCCACTATAAGTAAAATTCAAACCCGTACGGTAAGTACATCCTAACCATAAGGTTTCTGAAAACACAACCATAGTAGTAAGATCTATCGATAATGGGCTCTTAAAATCTGTTTTTAATAATGTTGACGGAGCTAATGCCCATATATCGCTCAAATGAATCATTCCGCCTGTTGTCAAGAAAAAGGTTGGGTCTGTCCGCATTATTTGTATCGTTTTGTCTTTCGGATTATTTGAAATTAAACTCATCGCCGAAAAACCCACATAAAAATCAGGCATATCAAAATATACTCCAACGTCTGCCTGTGGGCGCCAAACATTCTCGGTTGCTAATAGCCACGGGTGATCATCCACTTTCGACTTGTTTAAACCATAATAAATTGCGCCGGCGGACAAACCAAACGATAACCGCGCTTGATCACTCACATGAAAGCGATATGCATACGACAACATAATACTGTTAGTTGCAGTCGCTCCAATATTATCATTGGCATACACCAGCCCCAAATTAGAACCCTTACCCAAATCGGCATCTACACCCAACATTACCGTTTGAGGCGCTCCGCTCACACCCATCCATTGCTTACGAAACATTAGATGAGCATATAGCTCCTCCTTATATCCGGCATACGCAGGATTTATATACAAACCATTGAACATGTACTGCGAAAACTGCGGTATCTGCTGCGCTTGAACACGGGAAATACTCCCGAACACACTCGCTAATAATAGTACAATTAATATTTTTTTCATGTTATGCTGTTTTTGCTTTGTTTGTTTATTGTTTCCTTTCTCTGCTACCTTTGCCATTGCAAACCAACGGCAAAGGTATGCGAAAGAAAGAAGATTTAAATACCACTACTATGTCTCAATGTTATATAGCCTGACTTCGTGACACTTTGGCCATCTTTGCTCTTCAATATTAACCTGTAGAAATATGTACCGTCTACTAATCCGGAACCGGTGAAACACCTATCGCAAGTAGCATCGCAACAATAGTTACTACTGCGATAAACCTCGTTACTCCAACGGTTCACAATTATTAACTCTACTGACTCATATAAATCAATATTCTCTATCTTAAAGATATCATAGTCTTTATCACCAGAGAAGCCCGGAGTCAAAACATTGGGTATACGAATATCAGAGTCTATTATCAATTGCAATTCGTTAGATAAGGCTGTACACTCGCCACCTACAGTTACATCTATGCTTGTCCGTACTTTGTAAATGCCCTCATGAGACCACTCTAACCTCGGAATATACATATTCGTAAGCCTGAATCCTATCAAATCAATATCGTTATGAACCCATTGGTATTGTACTCCACGTGCTAACTCTGCAGTAGGATCTATCACCTCAAACTCTACCCTCAAATTTCGACGGACAGTTATTATCGGGCCATCGCTTATGAACGGATCTATTATCCGGATTACCGAAGCTATTGGTGGCTGTACAACCACCACATCCTTAACATCGCTGGTGTCTGATGAAGCACAACCTTCCGCCGAGTAAGCCAACACATAATAACTGTAAGTGCCCGGCGTTACATCGCCTCCTACAGTATATATATCCGATGTAGTGCTATAGCTGGTTGGAGGAGTTCCGTAGTACCATACATAAGTGGCCGCTGCAGGACTTCCTGTTACTATTGCCCTCAGTTCCGTATAACTGCCGGCACAAATGCTCGTCAAGCCTGTCACCGGAGACATAATTATCGGTTTGCTCGGGCGAGGATGTACTGTGAAAGATACCTGATCTGACTCAAGTGAAGTACATCCATTGCTGTTAAGCACAACTACCGTGTAAGTACCACTAACTGTTACCACATAGGTGTCAGTGGTTTCTCCGGGTATTGGAACTCCATTATTATACCAGATATAAGTCATTGAGGTAGTGGTTCCGCTTGTAACCGTTGCTGTTAATGTTACTGAACCGCCATCACAGAATGGGTCGGGTGGCGTGGGCCAAGTTAATTCCGGCGCTGACGGATTATCATTAACCGTCAGGGTCACCATTTGAGCCGCAGATATCGGCGCTACGCAACCTGTGGACACATTCTTCGCCGCTACCCAGTAAGTCGCACTTGTGGTTACAGGATCTATTCCGTAGTTGTCGCCATAATCAAGGTAACTGCTACCTAAGGTCGGCAATGAATACCATTCCGTCACAAACTGTCCCTGAGGTACTGCTGTTGCAGTTAGGGTTGTAGCGCTGCCGTAACAAGCCTCAAAATTAGGATTGGGAAGGGATATGTTACCTGCATCGGCGCCAGTCTTAACATTCACAACTACCATCTTCGCATCCAAAGCCGGAGTTTCACAATCGGTATCCGGATGACGGACTACTACCCAATAGGTGCTACTCGTAGTAGCAGTTATAGTATAAGTGTTACCTTCCCACAACGATGAGCCGCCTGTGCAAGCTGCATTGTCGTACCATACAACTGTCCAACCCAAAGGATTAAAGGCCATCATATTCACTACAACGCCGGAACATACGTCGTAATAGTTCGTGTAAACAGTCAGATCGCTCGCTACAGGCGCCTCGTTCACTAACAAGGTTACTTCCTGAGCTTCTGTATGAGGAGCAGAACATTCTCCTGTTACCGTAGAACCTGCTATTACCCAGTAAGTATAAGTACCAGCCATCGCAGGCCTTAGGGTATAGTTACCTGTAGCTACAGGATTGCCCATGCAAGCTATATTATCATACCATACAGGTGTTAAGCCTGCGCTTGCCGTAGCTGTCATCGTTATCTCGTGGCCCTTACATACCTCATAGTTGTTCACTGTTAAGGTGAGCGCTCCAGCATCCGGGCTGGGTTTTACGGTAACTACTCGGGATACCTCGGCTGAGCAGGCGTCCTGGCCCGTGCCTAAAGT
>JAIRUB010000165.1 GCA_031254635.1 Prevotellaceae bacterium
CTGTTTTTGGATGGTTGAGGTATTTTCGCCACCGCCGCTTGACAATAATGCGGTAGCTGCCAAGCAAAGCACTAATACACTGATGGCTAAAGTCCATGTGGCCTTTTCTAAAAAGTCGGCTGTTTGGCGAACACCGAAGGCCTGGTTGCCGGCAGCGAAATTGGCGGCCAATCCCCCGCCTTTGGAATTTTGTACCAATACTACTAATGTCAGTAATATACAAGCTATGATAATTAATACGGCTACAATTGAATACATATTATTAATATTTAAGTTTTTATAGTTTAAATTTCAAATTTTGGATTCGGGCTGCAAAGTAAGCACTTTTTTTTGGTTTAAGCAAACATAATTTTTCATAGGTAACTTTGGCTAAATACACAAGTCCTTGATCCTCATATATCTTCGCTAAAGTTTCAGTAACTATATCCTCAAAATTTTTTGGTGCAACTGCTTGTTCTATCTGATTAAGAAGTTCAATACCCATAAGCGGCCCTGCTATGGGAGTAATTCGTGGGCGTTCAACAATAAAGCGGGTTATAGGGTCAATTTCTGCATTTATTTCAATTGTTTCACCTGCAAAATAGTCGCTTGGAACGGATATGAATACCGGTTTTGGCTGTGGAGCTACTGTTTCAGAGACAAGTGGTTCTTTCGTTTCGATCGGGGTAGGCTCAGTGGCAGATAATTGTTCTGCCTGTTCCGGTGTTCCTTCTTCTATTAATAAAATATCTTCGTCTTCGTCTTTTTCTTTAGGTAGAATTGTTTCCTCCGCTTGTTGTGGAGTTGATGGTGTTCTGAGTTGTTGTAAACGGCGACACAATTGCTCCCGATGTACTACATACATTACTATCTTCGGAATGTAATCCGTTAAATGTTCATCATTATTTTGTTGCAATGCTTCCAAATATAACTGTCGTGCAATGCCACACCAAGGGTATCGCTCAATAAATTGCTCCATCGCTTTTACCTCGTTGCTTGAAACTATTGTCGAAAGCGGACTAAGGCGTTGTATAAATTGTTCTGTTTTCATTACCAATTAGCTACTGCATTATTAAAAATATCTTCTATTAACTTTTCTACTATCAGATCTACCAATTGAGCCTGTTTACTGTCTAAGGATTCATGTGAGGGAAAATCGGCATAGTGGCTGAATGATTTATCGTAACTTTGTTTTTCATCTTTGTTGTTGGTAAACCGTATTTTTACGGTAATATTCAATCGGTTCATGGAAGCTACTTCGTCAGCGGTTACCCCCATAGAGGTTACATCGTAGCCGGTGATTTCTCCTTCGAAATGCAGATCGCCGTCGTATCTCACCAAACTTAAGCGGGTACTCCGTGCAAATTTATCTTTCAATGCTTCGGTAAGCGAATTACTTAAAGGTGGAAAAACAATCATGGCCATATTATTGATATAGTCGATGCTTACCGATTCCACATCGGGGGCAATGGAGGTGCCGGTAAATGAATAACCGCCCTTGCAGCCTTGCATCAAGCAAAGCAGGATAAGCAGAACAGTTATAACACCAATATATTTCTTCACAGACATATTTATTATCTATTATTTATTATTTTCAACTTTCAATTTTTAACTTTATTCTATATTATACTCATTTAACTTCCTATATAGGGTGCGTGTGGATATGCCAAGTTCTTCGGCAGCGAGTTTCCGGTTGCCGTTATTCTTGGACAAGGCCATTTTTATAAGCGATTTTTCATGCTCTTCTATCGATAAATTTTCTTCTTTTATTTCTTCTGTATCGGTAATGTCGGTATCTAACGAATGTGATACATTGACTGGCTGATTGATACTTACAGTCGCCGGTTTGATACTCCTTTCCTGTGATATTTCATGCACTACCTGCTTAAGGGTATTAATATCGTTACGCAATTCAAAAAGTATGTTGTATAAAATTTCACGTTCCGACGACATAGCCTGGTCTTTACTGTACGATAATACTGGCAAGGATGATGTGTTGCAATTAGGTAAATAAGTTTTTAATATATCAGCGGTAATAATTCGTTCATTTTCTATTACCGATAATTGTTCGGTAACATTTTTGAGTTGGCGAACGTTACCCGGCCAATAATAATTACGAAGTACTTCTTGAGCTTCCGGCGTAAGGGTGATTACCGGCATCTGGTAACGCTCGGCAAAATTGAGAGCAAATTTGCGAAACAATAAATGAATATCTTCCTTTCGTTCCCGCAATGGAGGAATATTAATAGGAACGGTGTTGAGGCGATAATACAGGTCTTCGCGGAAACGTCCTTTCTGTACGGCTTGCAACACATTTGTGTTGGTAGCGGCAATTACCCGCACATTGGTTTTTTGTGCTTTCGATGAGCCTACTTTGATAAATTCACCCGATTCGAGTACACGTAAAAGCCGCACCTGAGTAGCAAGAGGCAATTCAGCTACTTCGTCTAAAAAAATAGTACCGCCGTTAGCTACTTCAAAATATCCCTTACGAGAATCGTGGGCACCGGTGAATGAGCCTTTTTCGTGGCCAAACAACTCGGAGTCAATGGTACCCTCAGGAATGGCGCCGCAGTTTACGGCAATGTATGAGCCATGTTTCCGACTGCTGAAATGATGTATGATTTGCGGAAAAATTTCCTTTCCGACACCACTTTCACCGGTAATCAATACCGAAAGGTCGGTAGGAGCTACCTGGCAGGCAATATCAAGCGCACGGTTCAATTCGGGAGTGTTCCCGATAACCTCAAATCGTTGTTTTATGCTACTAAGGTCCATAATTTGATCCACAAAGTTACAAAAAAATTGTTCAAAATTGATATTTTCCCTAACTTTGTTATTTAAAGCAGTTAAAAATTATGTCATTTATTGGAATTATTCCAGCGCGTTATGCCTCCTCCCGTTTCCCCGGAAAACCTTTGGCAGATATTAACGGAAAGCCCATGATTCAACGGGTGTATGAGCAAGTAGTGAAAGTTCTTCCATTAGTGTATGTGGCTACCGACGATATGCGGATTGTGGAATGTGTGGAAAATTTCAACGGAAATGTAATCCTTACCGCTACAACTCACCGCAGCGGCACGGACCGATGTACGGAAGCAATAGATAAAATACAGTTAGACAGAAATATTAGATTTGATATAGTAGTCAATATTCAAGGCGATGAACCTTTTATTGAGCCTTTACAAATTCATCAGTTAATCAGTTGTTTTGATACTCCTGAAGTACAAATTGCTACCTTGGTGAAACGTTTTTCGGTAGACGAAGATATTTTTAATCCCAATACGCCGAAAGTAGTTGTGAGTAGGGATGGGGAGGCCCTTTATTTCAGCCGGTCGCCTATACCTTATGTGCGGGATTTTGACCATAGCGAGTGGACGGCAAAGCATATTTTTTATAAACATATTGGGATATATGCTTATCGCGCTGATATTCTAAGAGTTTTATCGAATTTAGTCCCCAGTTCGCTGGAGATGGCCGAATCGTTGGAGCAATTGCGATGGTTGGAAAACGGCTACCGTATGAAGGTTACTGAAACCGAATATGAAACGCATGCGGTAGATACTCCTGAGGATTTGGCACAATTATTGTGTAAATTTCCATAAAAAACGCATAAAATTTGAAATTTCTTTGCTTTTTCACAAATTAGTTGTATCTTTGTAGGCTGAAATTTATAAACTTAATAAAATATATCTTATGAAAAAATGTATCCCTTTTTTAATGTTGACATTTGCAGCATTATTCATGGTAGCTTGTTCAAGTCCTGAAAAAATGAAGAAACAGGCCGGTTTGGTTACTACTTCCTGCGATCCTCAGGTATTAGAGGTGCGTGCAAACGCTATTGAGGCCCGCTATACAGTTACTTTTCCAAACAAATATTTTCACCCTAAGGCTACGCTGGAACTGACTCCGGTGCTTGTGTATCAAGGTGGTGAAGTTGCAGGCCCTGTGAAATTATTGCAAGGCGAAAAAGTTGATGGTAATAATACGGTTATTCCGAAAGTAGGTGGAAATGTTACCCAACCTATGAAATTTGATTTCAAACCGGGTATGGAAACTTGTCGCTTGGAACTGCGTGCCCGCGTACTCTATAAAGATAAAGTATGGGCATTTGACGAGGCATATAAATTAGCCGACGGTGCTATTTTTACCTACAATTTACTGAATGCTAACGGTTCTCCTTCTCTTTTGGGTGACAAATATCCAAAAACAATCATTAAGACCCAGGAAGCACAAATTAACTATGTTATCAATAGCGATGTGGTTCGTCCTGCTGAATTGAAAAAAGAAGATATTAAGGCTTTGCAAGATTTCTTAGCCGCTACTGAAATAGATGAACGTTCACAAGCTAAGGCTATGAACATAATCTCTGCAGCTTCGCCCGAAGGCCCGATAACCATCAATGAGCCCTTGTCTAAAAAGCGCGGAAAAACTGCTGAAACTGCCTATAACAACATGGTGAAAAAATTAACCGAAAAGGCTCCTGTTAACATTACCAACATTTCGGAAGACTGGGACGGTTTCCAGGCATTGGTGGCTGCTTCGGATCTTAATGATAAAGATTTGATTCTGCGTGTTCTTTCTATGTATAGTGACCCCATTGTTCGCGAACGTGAAATTAAAAATATGTCGAGCGTTTACACTATTTTGAAAGATAAAGTATTGCCAGAATTGCGCCGCTCGCGTATGATTGCTGAAAACGAATGGATGAACTACACCGATCAGGAATTGAAAGATATGGTAGGTGCTAATACTGTTGAAGGTTTAGATGTAGAAGGCTTATTGTATGCCGCTACTTTAGTTAACGACAATGCTACTAAGATATCATTGTACACCAAGGCGGCAGAAAAATATAACGACTATCGTGCATACAACAACTTGGCTTGC
>JAIRUB010000001.1 GCA_031254635.1 Prevotellaceae bacterium
AGTTTTTAAATTTGTCAGATTTGTTACTGAAAATTAGCTAAACACTTTCAGTGTTTTTCACAAAATGTTATGCCTTTGTGAGGCAAAGACAAAGGTAGGTATTATTTTTGGAATAAAAATGTCCTTTATTAAATTTTAATAAAAAAAGGGCTGATTCCGAATTATATTGACTATTTACTATTTTAAAGGGCGCGCATTAATTAATCCTAATCTCTCAGTCACTTAGCAACTTAACAACTAATCACTAATCATTAATCACTAATCACTAATCATTAATCATTATTTTTCTTATCTTTGTAGTTTATGCATAAAAATTTTAACTATGAAAAAACTTCTTTTATTTACTGTTGCGTATTTAGCTTTAGCGATAGGCAGTGCTTATGCCTGCACTAATTTATTGGTAACCAAAGGAGCGTCAAAAGACGGTTCTGTTTTTGTAACCTACTCGGCCGATTCCCACCAACTCTATGGAGAGCTATACCATTGGTCAGCAGCCAAAAACAAGGCTAATGCTATGCGTTTTATCAAGGAATGGGATACCGGAAAGCCGCTCGGCGAAATCAAAGAAGCGCCTGAAATTTACAATGTTATCGGAAATATGAACGAACATTCCGTAGTGATTGGTGAAACAACCTTCACCGGACGTGAAGAGTTGATTGACCCCTCTGCTATTATGGACTATGGAAGCCTTATTTATGTTACCCTTTCAAGAGCAAAAAATGCCCGTGAAGCCGTTAAAATTATGGCGGAATTAGTAGCAGAATACGGTTATTATTCCAGCGGTGAGTCCTTCTCTATTGGCGACCCCAATGAGGTGTGGATACTTGAAATGATTAGTAAAGGTACGCATAGCAAAGGCGCTGTGTGGGTAGCTGTACGTATTCCCGACGGTTATATCAGCGGCCATGCCAATCAGTCACGTATCCTGACTTTTCCCTTGGAAAATGGAAAAACATCTATCAGTTCAAATAATTTAGCGCAGATTTTTAATCCTGAGGTGGAAATAGTGTATGCTGCCGATGTTATTAGCTTTGCCCGCGAAATGAAATATTTTGATGGAAAAGACGAAGATTTTAGCTTCTCCGACACCTATAATCCCATTGATTTTAGCGGCGCCCGCTACTGCGATTCCCGCGTGTGGTCTTTCTTCAACCGCTTCAACACTACAATGAAAGAATTTGCCGAATATGCCAAAGGGCTTGATTTGAGCAAACGTATGCCATTATACATTAAACCCGACCGCAAGTTAGATTTGCACGATGTGGCTAATGCGATGCGCGACCACTTTGAGGGTACCGATATGGATATGACTAAAGATATCGGCGCCGGTCCGCACAAAATTCCTTACCGCTGGCGCCCGATGAGCTGGAAATATAATGGTGTTCCATTTGTACACGAACGCGCTATTGCCACTCAACAAACCGGCTGGTGGTACGTTGCCCAATGCCGCAGTTGGCTGCCCAATGCCATTGGCGGAATTTTCTGGTTTGGAGTTGATGATGCCTCCACCTCCTGCCTCACGCCTGTTTACTGCAGCAGCACAGCTGTTCCAGAAGCCTACAGGGTTGGCAACGGCGATTTGCTCACCTATTCCGAAACCGCTGCTTTCTGGATTTTTACCCGTGTTACCCACCAGGCCTACCTGCGTTACGACCT
Organism: Prevotellaceae bacterium; assembly: GCA_031254635.1. Lineage (GTDB taxonomy): Bacteria > Bacteroidota > Bacteroidia > Bacteroidales > UBA932 > UBA932. Next base: position 1,657 of record JAIRUB010000001.1, read on the forward strand.
TGTAAGCGCTGAAATTATTAAGGTACAACAAGAATGGGAAAAATCTCAGGCGGAAAAAGTAAAGGAGATTGATGCGAAATCCTTGGATTTATTTAATAAGAAGAAAGAAAAAGATGCGGTTAAACTTTTAACCGATTATACGGTAAATACTGCTCAGGAACTGGTACGCAAGTGGAAACAATTAGATAACTTCCTGTTTGTCAAATATATGGATGGTAATATTAAAAAGCAGAACCCTGACGGTTCTTTCTCGCGGAATCCTTATGGAGTACCTGAAATGCCCAACCAACCCCCCTATCCTGAATTTTGGTACAAGGCTATTATAATTGATGCAGGGGATAGATTGCAAGCAAAATAGTAAAAAAAATTTGCAAATAGCTAAAAAAAGACTACCTTTGCAGCCCGAAATTATAAAATAAGATGGACTTAATTAAGATTGCAGAACAAGCTTTTGCCGGAGAATCAAAGGTTTATCCCGACTTCAAGGCGGGCGATACCATCACGGTTACTTACCGTATTAAAGAAGAAAACAAGGAACGTTTACAAAAGTTCCGCGGTGTGTGTATTCAACGTAAGGGTGCCGGTGTTACCCAAACCTTTACTGTAAGGAAGATTTCCAATGATGTGGGTGTTGAACGTATTTTCCCGGTTAACTCGCCTTTCATTGAAGGAATTGAGTTGAACAAGAGCGGTAAGGTTCGCCGTGCCCGTATTTTCTACCTTCGTCAATTAACCGGTAAGAAAGCGCGCATTAAAGAGAAAAGGGTAAATATTGCTGCCGAAGCAACAAGCGAAGCAGCAGTTGCCGAATAGTACACAGGGGTAGTTGACGTTTATCCCTGTTAAATGGCTCCGTGGCTCAACTGAATAGAGCATCTGACTACGGATCAGAAGGTTACAGGTTTGAATCCTGTCGGAGTCACAACTAACATCATAACCCGCTGAAATATAGCGGGTTTTTCTTTTGGATTACGGAAAGCGTTATGGTTTTTTGAAGTAGAGATAATCGGAAATCTTATACGGAAGGACGGAAATTTATCGTGCCCGCGATTGTTTGATACGACTTGGAAGAATCAAAGTCGAAGAGCGGTCCGGCAATCAATCTGCAACCTATGCCATACTAAGGATGAAGTTGGGGTATGAACCAATCGAATTATTTTTCAAATTGTTAATAACTTTTTTGTGAAAATAATTGCCTGAAAATTTGAAAACTGTGAAATTTGTTACTACCTTTGTAATGTAATTAAAAACAACAAGAAAAATGGAAAAGACAAAACTACAACAAAGATTAGAGGAGCTGGTAGAAGCTATCACAAACCTCAACAGTTCAAGGCACAACCCTTCCGATGAACTCGAAGATTATGCAAGAGACTTATTCGATGAAATTATCGACGAAATTAAAAACTAACAACGACACGCCTCCGCCTCGCGGGGTGTGGGCGTGTTTAAACAAAAACATAGGTAAATTTTAGGTAAATATGGAAACATTAGTACAAACAACAAAACAAACCATGAGCACACAGTTGCGGGATATTCGGCAGGATATAACATGGTCAAAAGTGGCACGAAGATATTTTGGCAAATCCGCTTCGTGGATGTATAACAAGCTAAACGGCATTGACGGTAACGGCAATGAAGGCGAATTTAATTATGAAGAAAGGATACAACTTAGAAACGCCCTTTACGATGTGTCTGAGCGTATCCGTAACGCAGCCCAATCAATCGAAACATAAAGGCTCAGTCCATTGTTTTTAATTACATCGCCCCGCATACTGAGCCGTGCGGGGTTTTTATGAGTTACGGAATAAGTTACGGAAAAAATCATATTGAGATTATTTTGTATCTTTGCAGAAAAATACGTGATTACCAATGGATAGTAAAATCTTAATATGTTTCATATAATCCTGTCGGAGTCACCATAAAGAAGTGAATACTTCTCAATCCCCCACAAATTTTCCAAGTTCCACATACAACTGCTGCGTAGGCAGTCCCATTACATTGAAATACGAACCTTCGATGTGTTCTATGCCAATGTAGCCTATCCATTCCTGAACGCCATAAGCGCCTGCCTTGTCAAAAGGCTTATAGGCATCGATATAATAAGCTATTTCGTCGGAAGACAAAGCACGGAAATAAACCACCGATTTCACAGTGAAAATAAGTTCGCGGCCGTATGAGCGCACACATACGCCTGTATGCACCTCGTGGCTATTGCCCGACAGGATGTGCAACATACGTATAGCGTCATTGGTATCTACAGGTTTGCCTAATAGTTGGTTATTACAAACCACCACAGTATCGGCAGTGATAAGCAATTCATTTTCGGCTAAAGTGCGGCCAAAAGCGTTGGATTTAAGACGTGCAAGGAAGGCCGGCACCTCCCTCACAGGCATATCGGCAGGGAACGACTCTTCCACTTCGCCGTTAAGTTCTACGGTATAGTCAATACCCATTCCCTTCAGCAACTCCAAGCGCCGCGGCGAACCTGAGGCCAATATAACTTTGTAGGATTGAAGTTTTTCGGATAACATATTAATGGATTATTTATCTTTATAGTGTCCATAAGCCGATAAAACCAAAACGGTAACACACCTATTCTCCACGCTATAAACCAGCCTGTGTTTTTTAGTTATACGTCGAGACCAAATATTATAATTTTGAAATTTTAGTTGTTCCGGTTTGCCTGTTCCTGTGGTGGGGTACTCAATAAGTTCATTTAATAATTTTTCTGCTTTATTGAACGATTTTGGCTCGCTTTTTTCAAGCAAAAGTAAATCTTCTTCAGCTCGTTCAGTTAACTTGACGATATACATACCAAAAGCTATTTTCGATGAAGAATATTCGACAGTCCTTTTCTTGGCTCATACTGAACAGTTTTCCCCTCTTTCGCTTGCCGCAACGAATGTTCGATTTTTGCATAAAATTCTTCTTTTGTCATAATGGTATCATCCTCTGTAATAGGTACAAGTTTCATAATGAAGTTATCTCTTGTTTTAAGAATAATATCTTCACCATGCTTTATTTTGTTGACGTAAAAATTTTGCTTTCCACGAAATTCTCTTAATGATATAACCAACATACTTAATTTATTTTTTACAAAGTTAATTATTTTTTCTTAATTTGGTACCATTTTGGCGCCAAATTTTAATATTTAACAATGAAAAAGAAAATTTTCTTACTGCGACACCACCCTCGGACTTGCCACCCACTTACCCTGTATCTTCATAACCTGCATAATCACATCGCGCACGCAAGCGTCGCCGCCAACCAAGGGGGAGATGTAGTGAGCAACTGCTTTGACTTCGGGTACAGCATCGGCGGGGCAGCAGGCAAGACCGCAATGCTGCATAATTTCAATATCGGGTATATCGTCGCCCATAAATAAAACCTCGTTGGCCTGTAAATTGTATTTTGCGCAAAAATCTTCAAAATCGGGCATCTTACTAAAGGATGCAAGGTAGATATCGGTAACGCCCATCGGGTTAAAACGCATGGGAATGGTTGGCGATACACCGCCCGTGATAATAGCTACCTTATACTCTTGCTGCACTGCCGTGCGAACGGCGTGGCCGTCTTTGGCGTTGTAGGAACGCAGCAGGTCGCCGCTCTCGCATACCAACACCCTGCCGTCGGTAAGTACGCCGTCAACATCAAAGGCAAAGGCTTTTATTTGTTCTAATTTACTTTTGTAAGTCATTTTTTTGTTGATTATTATTCACCCCGCCCCGCCCAAAGGGGAGGGAGTATTCCCCCTCCTTGGGAGGGGGTTGGGGGGAGGTGTATTCATTGTTCATTATTATTTTTGATAATAGGTTGTACGCTTCTTGCAGCTTGGGCTGGTCTTTCAGCATATTTAAGTGCTTATTCATGGTTGGAAGATCGCCGCGGAGCGCAGGGCCGGTTTGCACTTCTTTGGGATGTTCTGCCTGAAAAGCCTTTTCTATCGTATTGCGTACAAGCGGTGCCAACAAGGAAAAATCATCGCCTGCAATGTCGCGGGCAGAGGCAAGCAGGGCATTGACAAAGTTGCAGGAAAAAACAGCTGACAGATGCAATTTTCGGCGTTGTTCGGAAGATACATTGCGTACAGGAACAGAAAGATTACCAGCTAAACCGGCTATTCTTGTTAAATTAGCTGTTGTATTGGCTTCTATTAAGAAAGGCACAGCGCTTATATCGATATAACGCTCACGATGTAAACTCTGTAAGGGGTAGAACACTCCGTGGTTAGCAAACTTCCGAAGAACATTCATATCAACCGAGCCGGCCGTATGCAATACTAAGGCTGTGGTGGGCGGCATGGCCTCAACAATAGAAGCGATAGCCTTATCTTCTACAGCTATAATGTAAATATCAGCTTTTTCTAAGTCCTTAATATCAGTCAGACTTTTAGCGCCGACTTTAAGGGCCAAACATTCGGCATGACTTGGTGTACGGCTATAAATTTCGGCGATAGTGTAGCCCTTAGCATAAAAAGCCAAGGCTAAATGAGTGGCCACATTACCGCTTCCGATAAATGACAAGGTTTCCATAACCCTACAAAGATAGATAAAAAAATACGGAATGAAAAACATCCCGTATTTTTAGTCGTATAAAATAAAGAAGCTACTTCAGCGATTTAACCACTGCCTCGAAGGCTTTTGGGTGGTTCATGGCTAAGTCGGCCAACACTTTACGGTTTAAAGCGATATTGTTTTTAGCAATCTTTCCCATAAATTCCGAGTAGGTCATTCCGTAGGGTCGAACGGCTGCATTGATACGTTGAATCCACAGGGAGCGGAATATGCGTTTTTTGTTCTTACGGTCGCGGTAAGCGTAAGTTAAACCTTTCTCGTAAGTGTTTTTGGCTACTGTCCACACATTAGCGCGGGATAGAAAATTACCTTTAGTGAGTTTGAGTAGTTTTTTGCGGCGGGCACGTGAAGCAACCGCATTTGTTGAACGAGGCATAATAAAAATGTGTTGTGCAGGTCAGCGCTCCTAACGAGTCTTAATAGCTGAGCGTGCGGTTAATAAAATAATTTAAGCGATTAATAATGCTTTAATACGTTTTTCGTCTGTTTTGTCAACAACGGAAGAGTACGTAAGGTTACGTTTTCTTTTGGTTGTTTTTTTCGTCAGAATATGACTTTTGTAAGCATGTTTGCGCTTTACTTTTCCCGATCCGGTAAGCTCGAAACGCTTTTTGGCACCGGAGTTCGTCTTAATTTTTGGCATAAAGTATATTGTTTAATTGTTTAATGAATAGTAGGTACTTTATAATTTTCAACTTTCAATTTTCAATTTTCAACTATTTTTTCTTCACCGGCGCTATCATCATAATCATACGCTTGCCTTCCAATTTCGGTAGTTGTTCAGCCTTGCCGAGTTCTTCCAAATCTAAGGCAAAGCGCAATAACAACTTTTCACCTTGCTCGGAGAACATGATGGAGCGGCCTTTAAAGAACACGTATGACTTCACCTTAGCTCCTTCCTGCAGGAAGTTTTGCGCATGTTTCAGTTTAAACTGGTAGTCATGTTCGTCGGTGTTTGGTCCGAAACGAATTTCTTTAATAACCACCTTTTGCGTATGCGCCTTTATTTCCTTTGCCTTCTTACGCTGTTGATACAAAAATTTCTGATAATCAATAATTTTACAAACAGGCGGGTCGGCATTGGGTGAAATTTCCACCAGGTCTAACTCCAAATCCTGAGCCATGCGTAAGGCCTCGGTAATCGGATAAACATTTCCCGAATTTGGAACATTGTCGCCTACCACGCGGACAGAGGAAATGCCCCTGATGTTGGTGTTTATCCGGTGTTCATCTTCCTTTTTTTCCCTTCTAAATGGCCTTTGCTCCCTTGGACCGGTTGTTCCGGAAGGTTTGTTACCCCCGGGTTTATACGGCGGACGTTGCGGTTTGTAAGGTGTAGCTATAGTTTTTTCCTCCTAAAATTGGGCGTGTTAGGCCTGTTTTTTTGTTAATAATTTAAAAATTTGCGGGTGCGAAAGTAGTCATTTTATTGTTAATAGCCAAATTAATTCAGCATTAAATTTTTACATGCTTTCTTATTAATACATATATATTTGAATATCAGATATCTAATTTTTACCAATTTCTTTCTTAACTTCATCCTGCAAAAAACTGATAAAATCATTTACCGGCATAACTCCCCTATCACCTTCACCCTGCTTACGCACAGCTACCGACTTGCTTTCCACCTCTTTCTCGCCAACTACCAATAAGTAGGGAATACGCTGTAATTCATTATCACGTATTTTCTTGCCTATCTTTTCGTTACGGTCGTCCACAAAGGCACGGATATCTTCTTGTTCCAAGCGATTTTGCAGCGCATGGGCATAATCATTGTATTTTTCGCTCACGGGAAGAATGACTGCCTGCTCGGGAGTCAGCCACAAGGGGAATTTGCCACTGGTATGCTCAATCAGCACAGCCACAAAGCGCTCCATTGAACCAAAGGGAGCACGGTGAATCATAATTGGCCGGTGGCGCTTATCGTCAGCGCCTATGTATTCCAATTCGAAGCGTTCGGGCAGATTATAGTCCACCTGAATGGTTCCCAACTGCCATTTCCGGCCTATGGCATCGCGTACCATAAAGTCTAATTTCGGGCCGTAGAAAGCAGCTTCGCCGATTTCCACTACGGTTTTCAAGCCTCGCTCTTCGGCGGCTTCTACAATGGCGCGTTCGGCTTTTTCCCAATTTTCATCGCTGCCGATGTATTTATCCGCCTTATTCGGGTCGCGCAATGACACCTGTGCTGTATATTCTGTAAAATCAAGCGTTTTGAAAATGTATAACACAATATCAATCACCTTGCAAAATTCTTCTTTCAACTGCTCAGGGGTACAAAAAATGTGCGCATCGTCTTGCGTAAAACTGCGCACGCGCGTCAAGCCATGCAACTCGCCGCTTTGTTCGTAACGATATACCGTGCCGAACTCAGCCAAACGTATGGGCAAATCTTTGTATGAATGCGGTTTTGCCTTATAAACCTCGCAGTGGTGCGGACAGTTCATGGGTTTCAGCATAAACTCCTCCCCTTCTATCGGGGTTTGAATGGGTTTGAAGGAATCGGCGCCGTATTTGGCATAATGTCCTGAGGTTACATAGAGTTCTTTTTGCCCGATATGCGGTGAGATTACTTGCTGGTAGCCGTGTTGCTTTTGCACCTTGCGTAAGAAATTTTCCAAGCGCTCGCGCAAGGCAGCGCCCTTGGGCAGCCATATCGGCAAGCCCTGCCCTACTTGCTGAGAAAAGGTAAACAGTTCCAATTCCTTTCCGATTTTACGATGGTCGCGCTTTTTGGCTTCTTCCAATAATAGCAAATATTCATCTAACAGTTTTTTCTGCGGAAAAGTGATGCCGTATATGCGCGTCAACATCTTATTTTTCTCGTTGCCTCGCCAGTAGGCGCCTGCAAGGGCCGTCAGTTTAACAGCTTTGATAAGGCTTGTATCTATCAAGTGCGGTCCGCGGCACAGGTCGGTAAAGTTTCCGGAAGTATAGAAACTAATCGTTCCATCCTGCAGTTCGCCAATCAGCTCGCACTTGTAGGGGTCACCTTTTTCGGTGTAGGTTTTCAGCGCCTCGTCTTTAGTTACGTTGCGACGAACAAAGGCTTGTTTTTCGCGTGCAAACTCCAATATTTTGGCCTCAATTGCGGGTAATTCGGCTTCGGTTAACGAATGACTGCCAAAGTCCACGTCATAATAAAAACCGTTTTCGATAGCGGGGCCTATGCCGAATTTTATACCCGGATACAGTTCCTGCAAGGCTTCGGCCATAATATGCGATGATGAATGCCAAAATGCTTGCCGACCTTCGACATCATCCCACTTATATAATTTAATGCTTGCATCGGTAGTAATCGGCCGATTCAGGTCAACAGTTTCATTGTTGAGGTCAACAGCCAACACCTCAGCCGCCAAGCGCGGACTGATGCTGCATGCGATTTCATAGCCCGTAACTCCGGCTTCAAATTGCCGGACATTGCCATCAGGAAAAATAATATTAATCATAATTCGATTTAAATAGAATAGTCTGCAAAGGTAGGAATTTTTAGTGAACAATGGTTAAATTTTCAATATTCACTCCTCTATTTTTTCAATTCTTTGACAAATTTTTCTATGCGAATAACATTGACTTTCGGGAAACTTATCGTTTTCAGAATATCAAAATGTGTATCTTGCGAAACGATGTAATCAGCATTGGCAACGATGGCGCAATCAACAAATTTATTGTCGTCCGGGTCGGCGACAATAAGCCCGAATTTGTAATACGGATTGACAAAAACAACATTTTCACTGTTCAAGATGATATAAACAACCATTTCAGCAAAGGCTGGCGAGGTTTTTCGAGCAAGAATTTCCTCATACTCAGTCATTATTTCGCTCGACACACACAAACGGAATTCTTCGTTCAGAAAAGCCGTCCAAACTGAATGAAATTTACTGCTTTTGCCAATGCTGGCGAGTAAACAATTGGTATCTAATACGATATACCTCATTTATACGGCGTGCGAAGATGTTCGTTTAATACTTGGTCATCTATCTGGTATTTATCTACCTCCTTTTCTACCTGTTGAATATAAAAATCTCGTAAGAGCTTTTTCAAATCCTGCAATGTTTGTTCCGTTTTGGCAAACGAAAACATCTTCAATAAATGCAGTTGCGTTGCATTGAAAGGCTGATATGTGGCTGTTGTATCCATAATGTTTAAATTTAAAACTTTTTGCAAAGGTAGGAATTTTTAGTGATTAATGAACAATGAATAATGAATAACAACTGAATTACTATCGAATAACTAAGTAAACTTGTTAACTTATAAACCGTAAACTAATTATCGTAAAGTCGCATATCTCATATCTTGATACCTGATACCCTGCCCTACTTTTATCTTGCTAATCTTAAAAATCTTAATAAAATCATGGTTCAGACAAGGCCTCAACTTCTCAAAAATCCTAACTCATAAACCATAGGTCGCAATTTTTCCGTAAGATTTTCATAAGCCGCCTTGAAGGCATTGAAACTTACGGTCGGAAAATCGCCGCTTTCGTTTCTTGCTTCCAAGGCTTTGCGTATTTGATACCAACCCACATCTGGACGGTTTAATTTCAGTTCCTCGCGAACGCTGTGTACATCGGTTTGCAAAAAGAAGGCTTGCCAAAGATTTTCTTCATTTAGGTAAACACCTCCACCATTTCTACCTGTATATATTGAGGAAGTAATCAATGTTCCGGATGAAATATTTTGAAAATCGTTATTTCCTGCGAATAAAAAGCCTTTCATATTGTCAGACGACATTTTAATCCTCGGATTTTTTGAAATAGTAATAGCGTTTGATAAAGGCAAGACAATTTCATTATTCGTATTTGACTTTTTCATTCACGAATTTAAAAAACTTTTATTTGGTAAATTATAAAACTGTTTTTCACCAATCGGATTAACTCTTTTGTCTAACACCTCTGTCGTTATACTTTCAATTATCCATTTTTTTGAAAGTATTTGGTTTGTTTGCCAAACCAAAAAACCAATAGGGAAATCACCCTTTAAGCCATCAAAAGCCTTGCTATGTACTATAAAACCGTCTAAATATTTTGCACTCCAGTTTTGTCTAAACGCCTCAAAATTCGGTGAATTTACATATTTCAATGTACTAAACATTGCTACAGTTGCAGTCGGAATTTCTTTTGCAATTCTTGCAAAGCATAATGTTCTTTTTCTACATTTTTAATCTTCCGCCCAATCATCTGCACCCATTTATCGAACACCTGTTTTAAATTGTTTGGCGTGATTTGGGTACGGATAATATCGCCTGTTTTGATGGCATTTTTGAGAGTGTCAATAAATTCCTGTTCGTGCGTTTCAATCCTGAACGACACAAAAATAAGTGCCTATGTGCGCCGAAACAATATCTAAGGCTTCCTGTGTGTAATTGCTTGCCGACTTGCCCCATTTAATTGTTTTCTTTTCCAAGAGCGGAATCACATTTTCGGTTTTCATGATGGCTGCTTTGGCGGTGTCCATAACACAGAGCAAGGGAGGTATTTCCTCTCCTTTGTTTATTGCGGCCTGCACATAATGCAAGAGTTGCGTAAACATGGCATAAGTAGAATTTCGGTTACCTTCTTTGGCTTCAAACCACACCTCTTTGGTTTGGATGTCAATCAAATTTTTAGAATATGATTTTAATCCCAACGCCTTGATATAAGCATCTTTCACATCTTCTTCCGTGCGTGCATTTTGCAGTTGCTGAAACAGTTTCATTTTAGTTATAAAGTTAAAAGTTATAAAGTTATAAAGTGTTTACAAGTTAGTAAGTTATTCAGTTGTTATTCGTTTTCAATTTTCAACTTTCAATTAAAACGGGTAGCCTATTCCTATACAGAAGGTAGAGTTGCTGTCTTTAAACCAGCGCGAAGGGTTAATCCATCCCTTGTCGGGCAAGGGGTCGTGTATCCTTACACCCCAATCAATACGAAAGATAATAAAACCGAAGTTCAGGCGTAAACCTAACCCGGAATTCATGGCTAACTGTTTATAAAATTCATCGAATTTAAACAATGCGCCCACACGCTTATCGTCGGGGCTCAGCGACCAGATATTTCCAACATCAAGGAAGAGGGCGCCCTCGAATGGACCTGAAATTTTAAAGCGGAACTCCATATTGGCTTCCAATTTCACATCAGCCACCTGATTGGGGATAGAAAATAATGTATCCATCGGTGCAGAGCCCGGTCCTAAGGAACGCGCCTGCCAACCGCGTAAACTGAAGGCTCCGCCCGAAAAATAACTTTCTTCTAAAGGCATGGCCACACTATTTCCATAGCCCTTGCCTATTCCTCCATATACACGGTAAGCCATCATGGTAGTGTTGTCGAAAACATGATAAAAGGAAAAATTAATATCTGTTTTAGCAAATTGAGCGTAGCTAATCCCAAATATTTTATATCTATCGCCGTCTTTGAATAGCATACTATTGAAAAGCGTTAACAGATTACCGGCAGTTTTGACATTCCAGCGCAAATAATAAGAATTTTCCTGTCTTTCGGGACGGCGGTTAGTATGTATCAATGAAAACCCTGCAGCCAACACAAAGTGGTTTTGGTAACGGTCAAGAAGAAAAGGGTCGTTCAAATTATCATAGAAATCCTTACTCAGGTTATACATATACACCATGTTCAGATTAATTGGGCTTAGCTGGTAAGTTAACCATAGAGAGGGTCGCCAGGTATAACCGAAGGCAAAAGATACTGCATCCCGTGTATAATCAGAGCGAAACTGGTGACTGTAAGCCACTGCAAACTCTGTACGCGGCTTGTAGGCCTGCATCGAATAATATAACCATGGAAAGAGAAAACGCGGAATTCCCAAGGAGGGAGCTACAGTCAGTTCATTAGCCATTTGGCTTTTATTGTTAAGTTTAAATTGAAAATTTCCTGAAAAACTGAGATTAAAAAATTCCGCTCCTCGCCATAAGTTGCGGTGGAAATAGGATACCGAAGGTGAAAGGCCGATAAGAGCATTGGTACTCACCGAGGCATCCATACTTAGCTTGAACCCTTGCGAGGAGGAAGGCGTAAGGCGAATAGCACAATCAATCAATGAATAGCCGGTACTGTCGGCCACTTCGCTGAACTGGATGTTAACTACCTTATAAATGCCCAAAGATGTAAAATTGTTGTAAGTCTGGGTAACTTTCGCCTCGTTATACTCTTCTCCCGGCCTGATTAAGGTTGACTCTAATATAATGCTTTTACGCAGCCCTATGTTATTATGATGGTAGATACCGAAATCCCCGACTTGCTCATCAGAATAGTGTAAAGGCACATATTGATATGCAAGCGGCTGCGGAGAATCAGCAGAAATCGGCTGTTCATAGTCGGTATATATGGCAACATTCCGGATTTTATACTGACGGTGCACCGGAATATCTTCTTCTGATACAAGGTAATTAGACCACTCCATTACCAAATCTGCAGCACGGCGCATATCCATAGTAGTGTCTGCCACAAATACTAATTGGTTTTTATTGAAGGAATAAAATCCTTTATTATGCAACAGTAACACTAAGCGTGTCCTTTCCCTGTCCATTATTTCCGAGGATAAAGGTCTGCCGGCGCGAAGCAAAGAATTGGCAGAATCGGCTAAAATAGCCCGCGCCAGAGTATCATTCCCTAAATTATAAGACATGGAACGAATACGGAATACCGTATCGGGTCTAACCGTATAGATTGCCTTGACCTTATGCTTGTTATATATGACAGAATCTTCAACCTGCGCATAATAATAACCGCGTGTCCTCAAAAATTGTTCAATGTTATTCCTGCTCCGCTCCATCATGGTG
>JAIRUB010000019.1 GCA_031254635.1 Prevotellaceae bacterium
AATCGCTGAAAGTATTTCCTGCATCCTTTGCAAAACCAGCGTTGAGTACCGTTAGGACTCTGACCGTTTTTCATCAAGTCGTCGCAGCCACATAAAGTACAGCGGATAATTTCTATATGATTCATTGAACAGTAAAATTACTCACGCAATGATAATAAATATTCAGCTGTATTGAAATACTACCGAAAAAATTTATAAATGCGGCTTAACCCAGTCATACATTCCGTTAATAACGGAAAAAATGCCTAACACCACAATGATTACGCCGGCCACGCGGTTAATAGTCCATATTTGCTTTATTCTGAAACGGCGGCGGTAACGGCTAATCATAGTACTTAAAGAAAACCACCATAGTGTAGTGCCAATAACTACGCCACATAAGGCCATAATAATGCTCCAATGGCCCGAACCCTTGTCGATATCCAAGCCTACTAAGGCAAACATACCCAAAATGAGGAATATAGCTCCGGGATTTGAAAGAGTAAGCATAAATACCGAAATAAAATCTTCAAATAAACGCTGTCGCCCTCGCCTGTTTTGCCTGATTTGCTTAATGGGATTGGTAAAATAAATTCTAAGCCCGATGGCTATCACAATTAATCCGCCGACAATCAGAAATAAGTTGCGGTTGGCTTCAAATAACACTAACACAAAGGCTAAGCCCAAAATGGCAAAGGTTGCAAAGACAGTATCGGCAAAGGCTGCTCCCATTCCTGAAACAAATCCAGATAAACGGCCTTTACTTAGGGTTCGCTGTACGCACAAAACACCAACAGGCCCTAATGGTATAGAAGCTCCCAAACCCACTAAAATCCCTTTTATTAATGTTATCAACATGAATATTCCGGTAAAATATACACAAAGTTAGAAATTCTTTTGATAAATTTGTATTTTTATTGCAGATATACAATAATTTCATGTTGAAACGCAATCTTTTACTTTCGCTGTTGAGCGCTGTTCTATTAAGTTTACCTTGGTATACTCCTTTTTCAGGGCTTATCCTGTTGGTAGCTTGGCTGCCCTTGTTATTACTCGAAGAAGACTTTAGCCGCCACTCAGTCCGCGGGTGCTGGAAATATTACACCCTCACTTTTCTTGTTTGGAATATTATTACCACTTACTGGATTTATAAGGCTACCTTGTTTGGCGCTGTGGCAGCCATTATCGGTAACAGCGCTCAAATGGTATTAATTTTCGCCCTTTTCCGGTGGGTGAAAAAGAAAACTACCGTCCCCATTGGTTATGCTTTCTTAGTGGCATTATGGCTCGCTTGGGAACATTTTTATTTTGATGCGGAAATTTCATGGCCATGGTTAGTGCTTGGCAACGGCTTTGCCAAAGACATCCAGCTTGTTCAGTGGTTCGAATATACCGGCGTACTCGGCGGCTCGCTCTGGGTATGGTTGGTTAACCTATCATTGTTTGCTTACTTAAAACACCTCAATTTAAGAATTCAAAATTCAAAATTCAAAATTTCTCATTATTCATTGTTCATTGTTCATTGTTCATTATTCATTCTAATATTCCTGCCCATTATCGCTTCTTTGATACGATTTAACACTTACGAAGAAAAAACAGCGCCTTGTGACGTGGTGGTTGTGCAGCCGAATATCGACCCTTATAACGATAAATTTGGCGGGTTGCCGGCCAATGAGCAGCTAAATATATTCCTATCGTTGGCAGCAGCTAAGGTTGATAGTACTACCGACTATGTTATTGGTCCTGAAACCACGTTAAATGGCATTAATGAGCAAAGCATTATGTTTCGGAACGATATTCAGCGCCTAATTGACTTTATAGCGCAATATCCGAACATGATTATGGTAGTAGGCGCTACTACTTCTTACATATATTATACCAACACGCGCCCCACAGCAACCGCTCATAAAATAGATGGCGGCTATTACGATACTTACAATTCGGCTTTGCACATTGCTGTTGACACAACTATTCAGATTTACCATAAATCGAAATTAGTGATTGGGGCAGAAAAGACACCTTATCCGAAATTTTTCCGTTTTTTGGAAAATTTCTATATCGATTTAGGCGGTAATGTCGGCACTTACGGAACAGATTCCGTACGCAAGGTGTTCAAGGCGCCTGGACGGCCATTCCGGGTGGGAACGGCTATTTGTTATGAGGGTATTTACGGTCGTTTTTATACGGAATATGTCAAGAATGGTGCTAATCTGATGTTTATTATTTCGAATGACGGCTGGTGGGGAAATACAGCGGGCTATCATCAGTTGCTGCACCAATCGTCACTACGAGCCATAGAGAGCCGGCGAAGTATTGCTCGTAGCGCCAACACCGGTATTTCAGCCCTGATTAACCAACGCGGCGAAATAGAACAACGCACTGGCTGGTGGGAACCTGCTGCTTTGAAAGGCAGCATTAATGCTAACGAACACATTACTTTCTATGTGCGAAATGGCGATATGATTGGCTGCATAGCAGTATTTGTTCTCCTCCTGTTATGTCTTTATATTTTGTCGCAAATATGGAGATTCAAGCGGAGAGAGAGGGATTCGAACCCCCGGAACCTTTCAGTTCAACAGTTTTCAAGACTGCCGGTTTAAACCGCTCACCCATCTCTCCGAAATTTTGAGACGCAAAGGTACGTCTTTTTGCCGTATTTCCAAAATATCTCCGTATTTTTGTATTAAATATGGATTTTACAGCACTTTTGTTACACTGGTTTAAAAATAACCAACGCGACCTACCCTGGAAGCATACTGTCGACCCCTATAAAATATGGTTGTCGGAAGTTATTCTTCAGCAAACCAGGATAGAGCAGGGCTACGATTATTACCTTCGCTTTGCCAAACAATACCCTACTGTGCAAGCCTTAGCCGCTGCCTCTGTTGACGAAGTGCTGAAACTTTGGCAGGGTTTGGGCTATTATTCTCGCGCCCGAAACTTGCATTATACAGCTCAATTGGTTGTTAATAAGCTTAAAGGAAAATTTCCGAGAACCTACGAGAAATTATTGACTTTAAAAGGCATAGGAGAATACACTGCTGCTGCTATCGCTTCTTTTGCATATAATGAAGCCGTGCCTGCCCTCGATGGTAACGGCTATCGTGTTTTGTCGCGCTTTTTCGGCGTGGAAACCCCTATTGATACGACTGTTGGTAAGAAGGAAATCTATGCTTTGGCAAAAGAAATACTGCCGTCTAAGGAAGTAGGGCGCTTTAATCAGGCGCTCATGGATTTTGGCGCGTTGATGTGTACGCCTAAGAACGCACAATGTGCCGACTGCCCATTATCAACAGCCTGTTTTGCATTTAACTATGATAAGATAGCAGCCTTACCTGTGAAAAGTAAGAAGGTAGTAGTGCGTTCCCGCTATTTTCACTATTTCATTGTGAGCGATGGACATAACACCTATTTGCACAAACGTATGGGCAATGATATTTGGGAAGCGCTGTATGAATTTCCTTTAATAGAAACCCTTACTGAGGTGGAAGCTGAGTATATCACAGAAGAACAGTTATTTAAATCGTTTTTTGGAAAATATTCACCGATAATTATTCGTCATTCTTTGCTCATAAAGCATCAGTTGACCCATCAAAGCCTTTTGGCCCGATTTTATGCTGTGAAATTGAACACGATGCCTGAACAATTGGGTAAGGATTTTCGAAAAATACCTATAGCTCAACTGGAACAATACAGCATCCCTCGATTAATTGATGCTTTTTTGGAAAAAAATGCCGAACAGTTCTTATTTCAAAAAAAATGCTTATCTTAGCGCTGTGAAGTAATACTATTATCAACCACCTAAAAAATTATTTTTATGGCATTAAACAAAGCAATGTTAATCGGGAATGTCGGGAAAGACCCCGAAGTACGTCACCTTGAAAGCGGAGTACCTGTGGTAACTATTCCTTTAGCTACCAGCGAACGTTACAAAGACCGTAATGGTGAATTAAAAGAGCAAACAGAATGGCACAATGTAGTTCTGTGGCGGCAGTTGGCCGAATTTGCGGAGAAATATCTTCGTAAAGGCACACAAATTTATGTGGAGGGAAAAATCCGTTCACGTAGTTGGGAAGATCAAAATGGGCAGAAACGCTACACTACCGAGATTGTAGCCGATCTGGTACGTCTTTTGGGGCGTAAGTCCGACAACGAACAGCACTCCGCTGCCGTAGCAGCCAAGCCGGCAGCTCCTCCTGTAACCGCTGCCCCTGTTGAGGAAGCAATTGTTGAGCAGAATGAGGGCGACGACTTACCCTTCTAATCTGTGTTGGAGAAGTAAAACCTGTCGCCATACAATGAGCAGCTCCGGTAGTCAATTACCGGGGCTGTTTGCTTTTATTTTCATCCTAATTTTTAAAACTAAGCCGCTTGTTTATCCCTGAATTTTTGGTCTAATAGTCAAAAGTGTTGATGAAAAGGCATCATTTTTCACTAATAGTCAAAAGTGTTGATTTTTCAGGCGGGATTAATCCCGCCTGAAAAATTTAAAGGTTTTTCTAAA
>JAIRUB010000022.1 GCA_031254635.1 Prevotellaceae bacterium
ATCATCGAAAGAAATGCCGCCGGCAGTGATTACCGCTCGCTCGTAACCTTGATAGCCAGACATATTCATAGCCCAACATTGCAGTTGCTGCAATAGTTTGTTGAGGCTTGTATTGCTGAGTTCCGACACCTTGCGCTGCTGCGCAAAGCCTCCTACTGCTGCAAAGTTTGCCACCAAAGCGGCAGGCATATATTTACGAAGTAAGGCGCCAATGGTACTACCGGCTAATGTCTCCACATCGTTGAAGAAACGTTTTTGCAGTTCTTCAAAAGGAATTGCCGGTTTAAGATTGAGTACAAAAGTTACTTTCTTTCCTTGTTCAAAAGCGGCAATGGCTGCACGGCTAAGACGCAATACTGCCGGACCTTCCATACCTGTTTCATTGAAACTGATTTCGCCAAATTCTGTATCTTTTTTCCCGTCGTCAATCCATAATTCCAACTCAATGTTACGTAAAACTAGTCCATTCAAAGAGGAAATGTGTTTATGCAGATGAATGCCGGTTAACGAGGGATGGAGCGGAGTAATGCTGTGTCCGCTTTCTTGCGCTAAGCGATAGCCGTCGCCCGTGGAGCCGGTAGCAGGGTAGGAGAGACCCCCTGTGGCAACAATGAAGGCTTTGCCTGCATACACGGCAGTATGCGGGCGATGTTTGACTTCTACTGCCGTAATGAGGGAATCTTGTTGGTGAAAATTTATTGCTTCGGCATGATTCATAATTGTTACACCTTGCGCTTTTACCCACTTGCAGAGCGCTTCGGCAACATCAAAAGCATTTTGAGAAAGAGGAAAAATCCTGTTGCCGCGTTCCACAACCGTAGGCAATCCGATTTGTTCCAAAAAACCGACTAAATCAGTATTGGAAAAATTATAAAAAGCAGGCTTAAAAAAACGATGGTTAGGAAAGACATGTTTCGAAAAATCTTCCCAGGCTTGGGCGTTGGAAATATTACATCTTCCCTTGCCGGTAATACGTAATTTCCGCAAAGGTTTTTCCATTTTTTCCAACAGCAACACTCGCTGTTTGCGGCTTGCTGCTTGCCCTGCAGCCATCATCCCTGCAGGGCCGCCCCCGATAACAATTAAATCGTATCTCTCTTTTATCACTTGAGTTTAATGCCTCTCACGGCTAAAATTTTTTGTGCGAAACGCAGAATCGTCGGGTCGTCGAATGTTACGAGGCCTCCCTCGGCGCCCCCCTGTTCATAATGCACTCCATCACCTATTACTTTGAAATTGTCAGCGCCAAAATAATTGCGAATAGTGTCGGCTTCAGTATTTAACAATTCGGCAATCCGTTGCATGCTACCATGTGGAAGCGCATGTTTAATGCGGCGCAAGTCATTAAAAGAGATGTTAATCCGCTCCATAGCTGTATTAGTTATTTATATGGTTATAAAGCGCCATAAAGGTAGGATTTTTTTTCCTAATAAAAAAATATTAACTTTGAATCTTGTATTTATTTTTAATAAGATGAAATATAGCGGTTTAACCGATGAACAAGTAATACAAAATCGCCAATCGTTTGGTAGTAACGACCTTACACCACCGCCCCGACATGTTTGGTGGAAACTATTGTTGTCGAAGTTTAACGACCCGATAATAAAGCTGTTACTCTTTACTGCAACCATAGCCTTAGGCTTAGGATTTTTTGAAGACTCATTTATAGAAGGGGCAGGAATTATGGCAGCTGTGCTGTTAGCCACCCTAATAGCTTTTTTTAATGAATTTCAGGCCGAAAAAGAATTTGATATCCTTAACCGCGTAAATGATGAAATGCCGGTAAAGGTAATTCGCCACGGACAAGCTACTAAAGTTTCTAAACGTGAATTAGTTGTAGGCGATATTGCGCTTTTGGAACAAGGCGATGAGATTCCGGCCGACGGGCATTTGTTGGAATCTTTTAGTTTATGCGTAAACGAAAGCGCTTTGAACGGCGAGTCTATGCCTGCCTTTAAATCGGTGGTTGTTCCCGAACATTATGAAACGGCTTATGCCCCGAATGCAGTATTGCGCGGAACAGTAGTTACCGAAGGACAAGGCGTTATGGAAGTAACTGTTGTGGGCGATGCTTCCGAAATCGGACAAACTGCACGGGAAGCCGCGGCTATCAATACCGAGCAAACACCTTTGAATAAACAGTTGAACAGACTGAGCGGCCTGATTGGCAAATTAGGTTTTATTGTTGCGGGAAGCATCTTTGTTCTTCTTGTTGCACGCAGTTTGTTAACACAGGAGATTACCTTTCCTTTCGACCATCTTGAAGAATGGTCGATATTACTGACTTATTTTATGGTGACGGTAACCATCATTGTGGCTGCTGTTCCCGAAGGATTGGCCATGAGTGTAACCCTCAGCTTAGCTTACAGTATGCGCCGCATGACTCGCACCAATAACCTTGTGCGCCGTATGCACGCTACCGAAACTATGGGCGCTACAACAGTGATTTGTACCGATAAAACAGGAACGCTTACCCAAAATGAAATGCGGGTACATGCCGAGCATTTTGACATTATTTCCAAAGATAAGGATACCTTAATAATAGAATCTATTGCACTAAACACCACAGCGCACCTTGATTGTAGCAACCCTGACTCCGTAGTACCGGTGGGCAATCCTACAGAAGGTGCGCTATTGTTGTGGTTGAATAATCGTCAGGTTGATTACGAAAGGCTCCGTGAAGAAGGGAAAATTATTGACCGTTTATTGTTCACTACGGAAAATAAATTCATGGCTACACGTTGCTTGTCGCCGTCCACAGGCAAAAATATCCTCTATGTGAAAGGAGCGCCTGAAGTGATTATGAAGCGTTGCGCAGCAATTCCTGCCGACGTTCAATCATTGCTGAGCAGCTACCAGCAGCGCGGTATGCGTACCTTGGCTTTTGCGTATAAAGAAATGGCGGATACAGACAAAGGCGCCTTGTTGGATTTGTCGAATGAACTTACCTACTTGGGCTTCGTAGCCATTGCCGACCCTGTGCGCACAGATGTGACTGAAGCAATTAAAAATTGTATGGAGGCCGGCATCGAAGTGAAAATAATTACCGGCGACACCGCTGCTACAGCTACTGAAGTAGCCCGCCAAATAGGCTTGTGGCAGCCTTCCGATAGCGCCGACAAGCAAATTACCGGCGCTGAATTTGCCGCCTTGTCCGACGAAGAGGCTAAACAGGCAGCGCTTCGTATTAAAATAATGTCGCGCGCCCGTCCTGCCGATAAATTACGTTTGGTAAAATTACTACAGCAGCAAGGCGCTGTGGTAGCAGTAACAGGCGATGGTATCAACGATGCGCCTGCTTTGAATTTTGCCAATGTAGGCCTTTCCATGGGCTCCGGCACTTCTGTAGCCAAGGAAGCCAGCGATATTGTACTGCTCGACGACTCATTCAGCAGCATAGTGAATGCCGTGCGCTGGGGACGTTCGCTCTACCGGAATATCCAACGCTTTCTTCAGTTTCAATTAACCATTAACGTCTTGGCGCTGATGGTGGCATTCTTAGGCCCATTTATCGGAGTTACCTTGCCGTTTACTGCGATACAAATGCTATGGGTAAATCTTATTATGGATACCTTTGCCGCATTAGCATTGGCTACCGAGCCACCCGATAATAGTGTGATGCACCATAAACCACGCAAGGTAAGCGATTTTATTATTACGCCCTTTATGGCTAAAAATATATTTATTACGGCAGGAATATTCTTGTGCCTTTTATTAGGATTATTGATTTTCTATGTTCCGGCAAATATCGGCCATTCTGTGCCTTCGGTAGAACTTTCGGTATTTTTCACGGTATTCGTGCTGCTGCAGTTCTGGAATTTATTTAATGTCCGCTGTTCAGGCACTACCCGCTCAACTTTTCGCGATTTATTCCAAAACAAACCCTTCCTGTTGATTGCTGCCACTATTTTAATTATGCAGGTAGTGATTATACAGTGCGGCGGAGCAGTATTCCGCACCGAGCCGCTAAGCTTGCCTGCTTGGATTTATATTATTGCAGGAACCTCGCTCGTACTTTGGGTAGGGGAAATTCTTCGGGCAGTACAACGGAAAGCAGTGAACAATGAAGGGTACAAGGTGAAAAGGTAAAGGGTGAAAAGTGCTAAGTACGGCGGGGTACGGAGTGAAAAGTTAGGACGTAAGATTTTGCGCCAGAAATTATAGAATGATGAATATATGAATTATTGTATTATGGATTTATTAAGGAATAAAATAACCAAATCAACAATTAAACAATAATAAAAATGCTTTCCTACGAAATGACCCACAGGGTTGCCTATTACGAAACTGATGTCATGGGATATGTACATCACTCCAATTATGTCCGCTTTTTTGAAATAGCGCGTACCGAACTGATGCGCACGGCAGGCTATACTTATGCCGAACTGGAAGCTTCAGGAATAATGATGCCCATTATAGAAGTACATAGCCGCTACTACCAACCGGGTAAGTACGACGATTTGCTGACTTTTAGAGCCACGATTAAAGAATTGCAGGGAGTCCGTTTGGTGATAGAATATGAGGTGTTGAATGAGGCAGGAGTTCTGCTGTGCACGGGTTCTACCACTTTAGCTTTTATTGATGCGGTTACCCGTCGTCCCTGTCGCGCCCCGGAAATTTTTGTTCGTAATATAGTAAACAAAGAAGAGAAAAAGGTACAAGGTAAAGGGTGAAAAGGCACAAAATGCTTGTATCATTTACCCTTTTCACCTCTTTAAGCGGTAGCTTAAAAGAGGTGAAACATGAATCAAAGACAAAGACGAAAATTCAGCAACGAATTTAAAGCAAAATACGAACATATCTATTTACATGTATACCAAACCGGAAATGAACTTTGGGGCGGATTAGATAGCTATTTTCAATTCTACAACAAAGACCGATTACATCAAAATCTCAATTATAAAACACCCTGTCAATACTATAGTAAAGCGGCTCGAAAAACAAACACAAAAATTTTTTTTAATTTAAAATAATTTATGGTAAATTTGCACCGGCAAACACTAAGCGAACATCTTGAAAAAGGAGTTTTATTGTCTAACAATTGGGGAGTACCTCATTTTATAAAATTAAACATTAATCATTAGAAAAACATGATTGTAGAAACAAACAAAGTAATATCACTCAGCTACGAACTGAAGGTTGACGGTGAAGTGATTGAAACGGTGAAAGCCGAAAAACCCATGCAGTTTATTTTCGGTTCGGGCTATTTGTTGCCGAAATTTGAATCGCATATTGCCGGTAAAAATGTCGGCGATACTTTTGAATTTACCTTGGCTGCTGCTGATGCCTATGGCGAGCATGATCCAAATGCTATTGTAGAACTTCCGAAGCACCTTTTTGAAATTGAGGGTAAAATTGAAGAGGGGCTGCTAACCGTAGGTAAGGTGTTACCAATGTCCGATTCAGAGGGCAATCGTTTTCATGGTACTGTTGAAAAAGTACTTGAGGATGTGATTGTTATGGACTTTAACCATGCCTTAGCCGGCGATGAA
This sequence comes from Prevotellaceae bacterium, assembly GCA_031254635.1. Taxonomy (GTDB): domain Bacteria; phylum Bacteroidota; class Bacteroidia; order Bacteroidales; family UBA932; genus UBA932. The sequence continues at coordinate 5,493 of JAIRUB010000022.1, forward strand.
CTGCATTTCAGTGGCCAAGTAGTAGCCGTGCGTGAAGCTACTCAGGAAGAACTTGTTAACGGCTTGTATGGTGAACGTGCCGGCTGTAAACCCAGCGATTGCGGCGACTGTAGCGGCTGTAGTTAAGGTAAAGGGTGAAAGGTACAGGGTGATCAATTTAAAAATTTATGGAAACAAAGTATGGTGGCTGATGGTACTGGCAGCATTTGTTAATTGATGTATTAATAAAAAGGTAATTGAGCAATCAATGCTAAGAACACCCATTGATAAAACTATAAAGCCGCATGGCGTGGTTTTGGAATTGCCACATCGTAGGAATCTAAATGCCCGCCGCTCATTACGTACTCATCGGGAAATTCGCTGCCGCGGTTAATGCGTGCAATAGAATCGTTATAACGCTGAGTAATATCATTTTTGGTCTAATAGTCAAAAGTGTTGATGAAAAGGCATCATTTTTCACTAATAGTCAAAAGTGTTGATTTTTCAGGCGGGATTAATCCCGCCTGAAAAATTTAAAGGTTTTTCTAAA
>JAIRUB010000028.1 GCA_031254635.1 Prevotellaceae bacterium
ACTTTAGAAAAACCTTTAAATTTTTCAGGCGGGATTAATCCCGCCTGAAAAATCAACACTTTTGACTATTAGTGAAAAATGATGCCTTTTCATCAACACTTTTGACTATTAGACCAAAACTTGCAAAAAGAACAAATTACGCAAAGCCCAAAGAAGGAAATAAAAAACAAAGTCGTTTTTCTGATATTATCATTATGCAATACAATAAGGTGGATTTTGGACAAATCAAATTAACAGTAGGCGTTTTGCGCGGAAGCCGAGAAAAACTACAATATTGTATAACTGCGATAGAAAAAACGACTGTACAACCCGCAACAAACACGCAATAGTTACATAATCGTTATTCTTTATAAAAGAATTGTACAAAGGTACAACTATTTTTAAAATCTGCAATTCTTTTTTTGAAGATTATTTACTATTCACCCTTTCCGCCGTTTCGTGCAGCCACATCATCTAACCACATTCTGCTTCACGTGATATATCTACGCACATTCCTGGGTTACATAATTGTTCATTATTCATTGAATTCATCCCGCCGTTCTCACCAGAATACCCATTGCTCTGACTTTGTCGGCAATGGTTTCTAATTCTTCGAGAGGTACTTTTTGCAGGTTTTTGGCAGGAGTGGCACGGTCAATGGTGTAAATCATTACTTCTTTTGGTCGTAATTGGGCAACTATATGAAGCCATTTATCAAGTTCAGCGGGAGTAGTGTTGTCAATCTTTACGCCCTCATGTTCGCCGCGCAGGAACATAGTTTGCAAAATAAATTCGCCCTTAAATGCTTGCAAAGCGGCAACAACATTTTTTATGGAATAATCGTTTTGCGGACAGTTCATCAACTTCACAGTCTCGGCGAAGCCTGAGTCTAATTTCAAAATCGGACGGTCAATCCTTCGCAAGGCTTGGAATACTTCTTTTTTTCCTATGTTAGTGGCATTAGACAGTAGGCATACCTTTGCCTTCGGCGCATACAGGTCGCGTAGTGCGATTACATCACCTACAATGCCCGAAAATTCGGGGTGAAGGGTAGGCTCGCCGTTGCCCGAAAAGGTAATAGCATCGGGCAGCTCATCAGTGGAGGCTAATTGTTGCAGGCGTGCTTCCAAGGCTGCTCTAACTGCACTTCGAGGGTGGAGTTGCTTGTCGTTCCGTCCATCTTTGTTCCACCCGCACTCGCAATAAATACAATCGAAATTGCACCATTTACCATGTAAAGGAAGCAGGTTGATGCCTAAAGAAGTACCCAAGCGCCTGCTTTTTACAGGTCCGAAAACAATATTTTCAAAAAGTATCATAAAATTCTTCTATAATTAAAAAACAAATTGTTCACGCTTCGGGAAAAGCCCCGGTACTCCGCCGGTATGCAGAAATAATATGTTCTTAGCCTGTGAAAAGTTACCCTTCTTAATTTCCTGTTCTAATCCGTACATAGCCTTTCCTGTATATACAGGATCAAGTATTACACCATTGGTGCGGGCTATATGCGCAATTAAATTCAACTCTTCTGCTCGGCTTTGAGCATAACCTATTCCTACATAACCATCGATGATATCAATTTCATCAGGCGAAAAATCTAACAAAGATTTGCCTACACGCAACATTTCCTGCAGTTCGCCAACAATGCGTTGTTGAAATTCAAGTGCAGTTGCGCTTACATTAAATCCGACTATACGTTTAGCTGAATTAGTAATTTTATTAGCCATGAATAAGCCGCCATACGTGCCGCCCGAGCCTATTGCCGTAACAATAGTATCGAAGTTGATGCCGAGTTGCTTTTCCTGTGCTGCTATTTCATGGAAGCAATTGTAATAACCAAAGCAGCCTAAACCATTTGACGCACCTTCAGGAATAACGTAAGGGTTACGCCCTTGTTGTTCTAATTTGCTTTTTAACTCTTCCATAATGGTATTGCGGCGCTGTTGGTAGTCATCTTCTGAAATATAATGAAACTCGGCGCCAAACAATTTATTGAAAAAATAATTACCATCGGGGGCAGGTACATCGTCAGCAATTTTCAATACCAACACCGATGACAAGCCCAAGCTCGCAGCCGTTGCAGTAGTAGCTCTAGCATGGTTCGACTGAATACCGCCGCAGGTGATAACAGTATCGCAACCCTTATCCAAAACATCTTTGAAAATAAATTCCAATTTGCGAATTTTATTGCCCGAAACCTCCGAGCCTGTTTGGTCATCACGTTTAATATAGATATTTTTACCCAACTCTTGGGATAAATTCTGCATCTTATCAATGCGGGTGGGCGTGTTTGCCAACTGTAGTTGAGGCGGAAGTTGCAATAAGCGTTGAGGCTTGTGCAGACAAGGGAAATCGGAAGTAGCGCTGCCTTGAGTATTTTTGTATAAATTGTTTTTGATTATATATTCGTGTACTGTTTGCGGCAACCATTGACTGATTTTTTTTCCTTGAATAAGCGCCTCACGTATGGTGGTTGAAGAAATGTCAATTTCGGGAGCCTGTATGGCTTTTACTTGCGGATAATCGGCTGCAATGTGTACGGGATAGCCTTTCCGTGGATATACCAAAACACAAAATTCAGTTGTAATATTTTGCGCCTCACGCCAGAGGTGGAAATTATTCCAGTTATCGGCGCCGATAACCAAAAGGAATTGGTGTTGCGGGTACTGCTCACGTAGGGTGCGCAAGGTGTTTATCGTATAAGAAGGTTGGGGCAAGGTGGTTTCAATATCACAAAGTTTGATATGCGGAAAGGGTGCAACAGCTAAGGCTGCCATTGCCATACGTTCCTGCGTAGAACTCAGCGAATGAGCTTCTTTAAGCGGATTATGGGGCGTGGGCGTAAACCACACCTCCTCGGCTAACTGCTCCTGAAGAATATA
>JAIRUB010000089.1 GCA_031254635.1 Prevotellaceae bacterium
GCTGCTTTGGCTAAAGCCAGCAATCAAAATGATGTTGCCGTGAAGAACAATCTCGGTGTTGTAGCTTTGCGTGAAGGCCGTATTGAAGATGCTGTTAAATTCTTTAACGAGGCTAACAACGCTGAGGCAAAAACCAACTTGGGCGTTACTTCTATTTTGAACGGTAACTATTCGGATGCTTTGAGCCGTTACAATGGTACCGGCGACTACAACGAAGCTTTGTCAAATGTACTCTCAGGCAATTTAGATAAAGCCTCTTCTATCCTGAACGACAAGACCGATGCTCAATCCGAGTATCTGAAAGCTGTTATTGCTGCTCGTAAAGGCGATTGCACACAAGTTGCCGCTTGCTTAGCCCGTGCCTATGCTAAAGACCCTTCATTGAAGCAAAAAGCTGCCGGCGATATTGAATTTGCAAAATGTAAAGACAGTATTTAGTATTTAATTTAAATAGGTAAAAAAATGCCCCGCCGAAAAAGCGAGGCATTTTTTTTTAATGCTGGTGATCCGCCTCCTCCGCTTCTTCAAATGTTTTATGCACTGTGCCGTGCGGATGTTCCACCGGCGCGTAAATAGAATACAGTTTCAGCGGTTTATCGCCTGTATTGATGAGATTGTGCCATTTTCCCGCAGGAATAATAATGGCAAAATCCGCTTCAACCGTTTGCACAAAGGTGAGCGAGTCTCCGGTGTCACCCATCATCACTTTAGCCTGCCCGTCCTCAATGCGCAAAAACTGATCGGTGTCGTGATGTACTTCCAAACCAATCTCGCCGCCTACGGGAATTGACATTAAAGTTACCTGAAGCAGTGTACCTGTCCACAATGCTGTTCTGAAATTGTCGTTCGACATGGTGTAAGCGTCAATATTCAACACAGTAGGTTCTGCACCGTAATCTTTCAGCACTACCTCGGCTTTTTCTTTGGCCTCTTGTTTCGTACAGCAATTAGAATTGCATGATATGAGACTCCATCCTAAGAGTGATGCAGCTGCAAATAATAAAATTAATTTAGTTTTCATATTCTTAATGTTTAAATTTGATTTACTTATTAAAAATTATTGGCTTCCAATTCAAAATAGGACTGTGGATGTATGCAACACGGACACATTTCCGGCGCCTTTTCGCCATAATGTAGATATCCGCAGTTACGGCAGGCCCATACCATTTTACCTGAGCGTTTAAAAACCTCATCCTTTTCGATGTTCTGCAACAACTTCCGGTAGCGTTCTTCGTGCCTTTTTTCCACAGTAGTAACCAACCTAAAAGCATCGGCTATTTTCGCAAATCCTTCTTCTTCGGCTATGCGAGCAAATTCGGGGTAGAGCAAGTCCCACTCTTCGTGTTCGCCATTGGCTGATGCCAATAGATTTTCGGCGGTACTGCCAATTATTCCGGCAGGGAATGTAGCTGTGATTTCAACCATTCCGCCTTCTAAGAATTTGAAGAAAAGTTTGGCGTGTTCCTTTTCCTGTGCTGCCGTTTCTTCAAAAAAGGCGGCAATTTGCTCAAAGCCGTCTTTTTTAGCTTTGCTTGCAAAAAATGTGTACCTGTTGCGTGCCTGCGACTCGCCGGCAAAAGCTTTTAACAGGTTTTGTTCGGTTTTTGTTCCTTTTATACTCATACATTCTAATTTAAAGATTTAAGTTTTGTTAAATTTTTACAAAATCTGCTGCGCCGTGTTTGCAAAGCGGGCAGATAAAATCAGGCGGCAGTATTTCTCCTTCGTACTCATATCCGCAGATATTACAGCGATACCCTGTCTTTTTGCCCGTTTGCGGCTTGGGCTTGACATTGCGCTGGTAGTAATCGTAGGTTAGGCTTTCCTTTTGGTTCAATGTTTCGCAGGTTGTCAGCCTTGCCGAAAATAGGGTGTGTGAGCCAAAATCTATCGTTCCCAAAACGTCAAATGACAGCACTGCGTTGGCATAATCTGTAAGATAAATCAAGCCGTTTTCGCTTCGAGCAAAGCCGGTGAAATCTTTCAATTTATTAACTTCGCGGCCTGATTGATAGCCAAAGTGTTTTATCAACTCAAAGGGCGCATCAACAGTAAGTACGGAAAGATTGAATTTTCGTGTTTTTGATATCATTTCGTTTGTATAGTTTTGCTTGCTAACGGAAATAACGCAAGCAAAAGGCGCATTACTTGTAATTTGCAAAAATGTATTGATGATGCAGGCATTGTCCTGTTCGTCGCTTTCCGCGGATAAAAGATACAGACCGTAACTTACCTTAAATAATGCGGTGATATCTTGTTGTTTCATCATAATTCTATTAATACTTATTATTTGTCTATAAATCTGTAACGAAATGTAAAGATACAAAAAATACAACAACGAACAAAATTTTCAATTTTCAACTCTTCGTTTGTACACCAAATAAAATACTTGCGGCAGCACGCTGAACGAAAGCAGCATCGAAATCATCATTCCGCCTACAATCATAATGGCCAAGGGCTTTTGTATTTCCGAACCCATACCTGTTGATAGAGCGGCCGGCAACAGTCCGGCTGAACCCATCAGGGCAATCATCAATATGGAGCGCGCCCGATTCTTTACCGCATCGGCAATGGCTGTGGTTAAATTGTCGGTACGCTGCATATTCTTCTTAATCATAGCAATTAATAATATGCTATTGATGGCGGTAACGCCGAAAAGAATGATGAAGCCAATGCCCGCCGATATTCCGAAAACAGTTCCGGTGAGCCATAAAGATATAAATCCGCCGATAAAAGCATAAGGAATGGCGCTTGTAGCAATGAGGGTATCTTTTACTGTTCCGAAATTCATATACAAGAGGAATAAGATGAGCAATACTACGGCCGGAACAATAACCGACAACTGTCGGCTGGCGCGTTCTTTGCTTTCAAATTCGCCTGCCCACACCATTTTATTTTCGGGTTTTATTTTTACCTGTTTATTCACCTTTTGCTGCGCTTCTGCAATGGTAGAGCCCAAATCGCGCCCACGGATGCTGAAGCCAACACCGACATAGCGGCTGCTGCCCTCACGATAGATAAAGGTGGGCCCTGTTATAAATTGTATATCTGCAATTTCTTTCAATGGAACATGCTTCCCATCTTGTGTGGGTATCAAAATATTTGCTATCTTCACCTCATCGTCGCGAAATGCTTCCTGAAAGCGTAGGCGCACATCGAAGGTGCGTTCATTTTCGTAGAACTTAGTAGCAGCCTTTCCGCCTATAGCCATTTCTACAACCGCCTGAGCATCGGCCATAGAAGCAGTGTAGCGCGCCATCTTTCCCTCGTCGAGTTTGATTTGCAATTCGGGCAAACCAACGCTGCGAAACACATTGATGTCCTCTATGCCGCGCACATCGCGGATAACAGCCGCTACCTCATCGGCTAAACCCTCTAATTGAAACAAGTCGTTCCCGAAAATTTTAATTACCAACGAACTTTTTACACCAGCTACATATTCTTCTACATTATCCTGTATCGGTTGACTGAAGCCGAAGTCAATGCCCGGGTATATGTCTAAGGTAGCCTGTAATTCTGCAATTAAATCATCCTTTTTGATTTTACGCTTCCATTCTTTTTCGGGCTTTAACTCTATATGAAATTCTATATTAAAAAATCCTGTTGCATCGGTTCCATCGTTGGGGCGCCCTGTTTGAGAAAGGATAAATTTAACTTCGTCGAATTGGCGCAATTTAGTTTTCATCTCTTTAGTGAGGCGAACCGATTCATCTAAATTAACGCTGTTAGGCAAGGTTGCACGGACATATACCGCTCCTTCGTTAAGTTGTGGAATAAATTCCGAACCATAATTCATAAAACTCAGTACGCAAACAGCCAGTAAGAGGCAAAACCCGACAACAACACTACGTTTATAGCGTGCGCTGATTTCATACAGCCTATAGCAATTCTTTATCAAAAAGTCAGCAACCACATTTTGCCTTTCGCGGAGGGCCTTTGTGAATAAAAGTTTGCACATCACGGGAACGTAGGTAAGGCTTAAGAGCAGCGATCCTAATAAAGCATAGCCTAAGGTGAATGCTAATGGCGAGAACATTTTCCCTTCTACTTTTTGAAAAGAAAAAACAGGCAATAAGGCTACTGTCAAAATGATTTGTGCAAAGAAGATATACGAGGCTACGCTTCCTGCGCTTCGCTTGATTAGTCCTGATTTGATTGTTTTGGAAAAACGTTCGGCGCCTATTTCTTCTGTTTTGCGTACCAAAGTCACAAATACGCATTCCACTATAACCAAGGTGCCTTCGAGCAGCAAGCCGAAGTCGAGTGCGCCCATAGAAATAAGGTTTGCGGGTAATCCCTGTATGCGCAGCATAATAATAGCGAATAGAAATGACAGCGGAATTACTGTAGCAACAATGAGAATGGCGCGCCAGTTGAACAAAAATAAAAAGACGATGAATGATACTAAAAGAATACCTTCAATCAGGTTACGGCTTACTGTACGCACAGTGGTATTAACAAGGGTAGTGCGATCGAGAAATGGTTGGATGCGCACCTCTTCGGGCAAAATACGTTCGTTTAATTCTTCAATTTTCTCCTTGAGATTGGCAATTACCTCACTCGGATTCTGTCCGCGAAGCATAATAACAATTCCCTGTACCACATCGTCCTCATCATCTAAACCCACTTGCCCGAGGCGGGGCGCAGAGGATACTGCAACATCGGCCACCTGCTTTACACGGATAGGCGTTGAGCCTCGCACTTCAATAAGGATATTTTCGATGTCCTCTATACTTTCGAGCAGGCCGATTCCACGTACCACGTAGGCTTGGCTACCTTTCTGAATGATATCGCCTCCCACGTTTATGTTGCTTCGCGAAACAGCTTCATATACCTCCAATGCCGAAAGGCCGTAATTATTTAATGCTACAGGATTAACACGTATTTCGTAAATTTTCTCTTCGCCGCCGAAGCTTACCACATCGGCAATGCCGGGAACTGATAGCAATTCGCGTTGCACTATCCATTCGTTAATGGCGGATACTTCGCGTATAGGAAGCGGGCTTTTTAGAATGTAGCGGTATATTTCGCCTGTTGCGCCTGATGGCGGTTCTATGCCGGCGTCGGCGCCATCGGGCAAGTTAAGTTCCTGCAGGCGATTGGAGGCATATTGCTGGGCGAAAAAATCGTCCACGCCATCTTCAAATATTACGGTAACTACCGATAAGCCAAATAACGAAGTAGAGCGTACTTCTGTTTTTCGGGGAATGGTATTCATTACGCGCATTACCGGCAGGGTAATAAATTTTTCCACCTCTTCGGCGCTGCGACCGGGCCATTGGGTGATAATGCGCGCCCGCGTGTTGGTAACGTCGGGGTAGGCTTCAATCGGCGTGTTTACATAAGAAATAACACCGCCAACCAATAGCAGTCCGGTTAGAAACAGGACGAACACGTGGTTGCGCAATGAAAAAGCAACTATATTTTGTGCGAATTTGTACATATT
>JAIRUB010000079.1 GCA_031254635.1 Prevotellaceae bacterium
CTTTAGAAAAACCTTTAAATTTTTCAGGCGGGATTAATCCCGCCTGAAAAATCAACACTTTTGACTATTAGTGAAAAATGATGCCTTTTCATCAACACTTTTGACTATTAGACCCAAAATGACTATCTTTGTAAATTAAACTATAATTTTAAGCAAATGAATTACAAAATAGCTGATATTAGCCTTGCAGCATTTGGCCGTAAGGAAATTGAAATAGCCGAGAAAGAAATGCCGGGTTTGATGGCTATCCGCGAAAAATATGCTTCGGAGCAACCCTTGAAAGACGCGCGTATTATGGGCTCGTTGCACATGACTATTCAAACGGCAGTATTGATTGAAACCCTTAAAGCCTTAGGCGCTGAGGTTCGCTGGGCCTCATGCAATATCTTTTCAACACAAGATCATGCTGCTGCGGCCATTGCTGCCGCAAGCATTCCGGTGTTTGCATGGAAAGGCGAAACCCTTGAGGAATATTGGTGGTGCTCCGAGCAAGCCCTTACATTCGACGGCGGCAAAGGCCCAACACTGATTGTTGACGATGGTGGCGATGCAACTCTCTTAGTGCATTGGGGCGTAAAGGCTGAAAACGAACCTTCCTTTCTCAACCGTCAGCCTTCCTCAAAAGAAGAAGGCATAATCCTCGATTTATTGAAAAAAACCTTGAAGGGAAACAATAAAAAATGGACAAAGATAGCTTCCGAAATCAGGGGCGTAAGTGAAGAGACCACCACCGGTGTACATCGTTTATACCAGATGCTGGAATGTGGTGAGCTTCTCTTTCCGGCCATTAATGTGAACGACTCGGTAACCAAATCGAAGTTCGATAACCTCTATGGTTGCCGTGAATCCTTGGCCGACGGCATTAAGCGGGCTACCGATGTAATGATTGCCGGAAAGGTTGTGGTAGTATGCGGTTACGGCGATGTGGGTAAGGGTTGCGCCCGCAGCATGCGCGCGTATGGCGCCCGCGTGTTGATAACCGAAATTGACCCTATCTGCGCCTTGCAAGCTGCTATGGAGGGCTTTGAAGTAACTACGATGGAGGCGGCACTATCCGAAGGAAATATTTATGTAACCACCACCGGAAATCGTGATGTAATTACTGTTGAACACATAGCCAAAATGAAAGACCAGGCTATTGTTTGCAATATTGGCCATTTCGATAATGAAATACAAGTAGAGGCTTTGGAGGCTTTCAAAGGCATTCAAAAGATAAATATCAAACCACAAGTTGATAAGTATGTCTTCCCCGATGGACATGCTATTTTTCTATTGGCCGAAGGCCGCTTAGTGAACCTCGGCTGTGCAACGGGACACCCCTCCTTTGTGATGAGTAATTCGTTTTCGAACCAAACCCTTGCACAGATTGATTTGTGGAACAATAAATATGAAACAGGCGTATATCGCCTTTCAAAAAAATTGGATGAAGAAGTAGCCCGCCTGCACTTGGAACAAATAGGCGTTAGGTTAACAAAGCTGACAGAAGAACAAGCTGCTTATATAGGCGTTGACTTAGAAGGGCCGTATAAACCGGAGTACTACAGGTATTAATGAACAATGAATAATGAACAATAGAGGGTACAGGGTGGAAGGGTACAAGGTAAAGGGTGAAAAGCACAAAGGCACGAAAGCGCGAAGGGTAAATGGTACGAGGTACGAGGTGTTGGGTGCGAGGTTCCGGATGTTTTTCCCCGTAGGGGAAACATATTATTAGCCCGGGGTGGAGCTTGCGGAACCCTGGGTTGGGAATGAGCGGAGGTGTTTTGCGCGAAGCAGAATGTGGTTAGATGAGGTGTCGGACACTCGTGCGAAAGAGAATAAAGAGTGAATATATAAATTTATTGTATGTTTACGTGTGTTTAGGAGTAGAGGCAATGCGTTGGCGATAGTGCGTATTGAGAGGAATATTGTAAAACTTGACAATTAAGAAAAAATGATTGTCGAAACAAAAAATAAATGAATTTAGAAAACACAACAAATGTCAATTTAATCGATCTGAACGACCGACAGAGAGAGGCTGTTGTAGGTGAAGATAAGCGTCTTTTAGTTCTTGCTGGTGCAGGTTCAGGAAAAACTAAAACACTCTTGCAAAAACTTATCTATCTCATTGAAGAAAAGGGTGTAAGCCCTTCAAACATACTCGCTATTACGTTTGCCAAAAATGCAACAAATGAGATGATTGATAGACTTATCATTTCAGCAGATGCAAGCGGAGAATATGAGAAACAACTTATTGACAAGAGAAAAAGCAAAGAAGAAAAAGACAAAGAGCGATATATTCAACAGAAAAAATATAAATGGATTGACGGACTAACAATAAGAACATTCCATTCTTTTTGCTATGCGGTTCTTCGTAATGACGGCGTAAATGAATTTGACAATAAATTTAAAATTATAGGCGATGAAAAGCGAGATGAAGAAGATGAATTGTACAAGAATGTTGCACCCGAAACGGTTTTTGAAGTTATACACAAACTGTTGATTGAGCAATGTGAAAATACAGAATATTTGGTGCAATTAAAACGCTATATTTTAGATTACATTATTGATAAAATCCACATACAGAAGTCAGACTCAAAATTTTGGGTTACTGACGGAAAATATTTTACAACACTTGATGGAACAAAGGTTCGTTCTAAATCAGAGCAATTTATTGCTGACTGGTTTTATCGCCACAGCATAAAATATGAATAT
>JAIRUB010000153.1 GCA_031254635.1 Prevotellaceae bacterium
GTGGCAGTGGAGTTGCAATAAAAGCATTTTTTTGTTCATATATTTTAAAAGACCGTAAATATATGAAATGTAAATATTTAAACAATGTTTTATCAACACTTTTGACTATTAAGCCCAAATCTTTAATTGGTATATACAAGAAATAGTTGACAAAACATCATTGTAGCCCATACTAGTATTGAGACATAAGGGAATAAGGTTAAGGTTTGGATATTTTAACTGCTACTAAGGGAACTTTTACAAATAAGGTTTTTTTAAGGGCTAATAATAGGTTTTCCTTACGGGAAAAATTAAATTCACCTTGTACCCTTTATCTCTTTAGCCCTTCATTCAAATAACGATAATGCTACTGCTTTTCCCGAATATCTTTTTTCGTGCGCCAGCAACCATTGCTTGCGCTCCAGCCCCCAACGATAGCCTACCAATTCTCCTTGAGCGCCAATAACGCGATGACAAGGAATAACTATGACAAAAGGATTATTGCTGTTGGCGTGTCCCACAGCGCGTGCAGCCTTAGGATCATTTACACGCTCTGCCAGTTCGCCGTATGAAATGGTTGTGCCATAGGGAATATCCTGCAAAGCATGCCAAACATTTAAGGTAAACGGCGTAGTGTCGAAATGCAGCGGTAAGCGAAACTCTTGCAATTTGCCTTTAAAGTAAGCATCCAACTGCTTAAAAACTTTTCTAAATAAAGGTGAAAGCACAACAGCCCTCTGCTTGCCGGGTGCAATATCATCAACAAAGGAAATGCTGTCAAGTTCCAGGCCATCGGCGCTTTCAATACGAAGCGCCCCAATCGGGCTATAATATATTACTTGTTTCATAACAAGATGGTTAAGTTACTTTCCTGCCATTCCTTCAAGCATAGGCACAAAGTTGTAGTTGCCGTGCCGTGTTGTACGATAATCATCTTTACCGAAACATTCTATCAACTGCATATCCTGACCATTGACGCCTATCGGAATTACCATACGGCCTCCCACGGCTAATTGTTCCAACAGTATTGGCGGAACAGTGGGGGCTCCGCAGGTTACTATAATTTTCTGATAAGGGGCAAAAGCGCTGTTTCCCTTATATCCGTCACCATAAAAGAGCGTTACCTGATAATTCAAATTCCATAAAATATTTTGTGCCTGTACATAAAGTTCTTTCTGCCGTTCAATAGAATACACCTTAGCGCCCATTTCGGCTAAAACCGCTGCCTGATAACCGCAACCTGTGCCAATTTCCAATACTTTGTCCCATTTTTTTATTTCCAACAGATGGGTTTGCATGGCTACCGTAAATGGCTGCGATATCGTTTGCTGCGCAGCAATAGGTAGGGGCCTGTCTTCATAAGCCAAATGTTCTAGTCCATTAGCCACAAAAAGTTGGCGGGAAATTTTACCAATGGCGGCCAATACCCGCTCATCAAAGCTAAACTTCCGTCGCAATTGCTCCACCAAGTGTTGACGTAAAATCTTATATTTTATATCTTCAATATCCATGATTTACAAAGATAAGGATTATTTTTGATTTACAGATTTACGGATTTATGAATAAAGATTGCGGTATGTCTCATCTTTAGGCATTAATAATGGCCCATTACCCGCCAGTAATAATACTCAAAAGAACCTTCGTGATACATTTTCACCATTGCTTCCACCGGCTTGTCTTCGCCGTATTTATCATAAGGTTTCTTCAGATTGGCGCCGAATAGCTGGGCAATACCCTGCCAAAAGAAGGCTGTAAATCCACCCTTTATGTCTTTGATAATGTAATAAGAAGTTTGCCCCACCTCTCTGTCAATTAAGCGCATCAACAATTTTCCTTGCAAAAAAGTTAATTTTTTTAACGGCGCTTCAAATTCCTTGAACAGTTCTTTTTCTTTACGTTTTATGTATTCCTCGCGTTCTTTTTTTGAAGAAATAGCCACAACGCCCGAATCAATCTGTATTAAGCATTGCTTGGCCAATAGGGCATAAGGATATACTTTTCTGAAATTAGTTACCAAGCGTTGGTACTCACGCTGCGCCTTTTCGTTTTTAAATACCGGCTTGGGGAAAACATATACCGGTTTAAGCGGAATCATATACACGGTATCGCCCTGTTCAATGATATAGCCTAAGACGTGCCCTTGCTGGGCTTTGAGCGGGCTTGCCGCAAACAGCACTATCAAGAGCAGTAAGTTATATTTTAGCGACTTACACATTCACATCAATTAATACTAACCAACAAAGATAGTGATTATTTTATAAATTTTATTGTGAAGCGTAAAGCGTTAGGCGTGAAGCGAGTTAACCCTCTACCGAGAATACAGCTTCAGGTCAAATTATTGCCATTGCTTTGCACTGGTTGACAAACCATCAGAAGTTCCATGTACTTTCACCGTTACAGGGTTTGTAATGAAAGAAGTGAAAATTTCGCCGTCGTCTGCATTGAAGTCAGACAAGTACTTCACCCAAAAGGTTAAGGTATGTGATGTCACATTTGCATATTCTTCGATGAGTGGCGTCAAATCGAAACCAAACTTAGTAATTGTTTTTTTGTTGGAGCCATCAACGGTGTTGGTTTTTTTAGAGCGCAGATATACAGTAGGGTGTGTTTCGCCGCTTTCTTTGTCAAATCGCATTTCGTAATCTAAAATTTGCCCATCGGGAGCCATCTGCTCAAATTCAAAAATCCAAATGTTTCCGGCATGATTACGCCACATCAACGCACGGTCAATGGTATAGGTAAAATCGCTTGCGATTGCGGTTTCCGGCTCTGCCACGCTATATCCGACTTGCTTGTAACTGATGTTCGACACGAACATCGTATCCTTATTTGTCTGTTTATCTTCTTCAATAAACAAGTTAACCCAAAACAAATCGTTAATTTCTGGATTTTCTCCGGAAAGTCCGGGCGCAAACAATAATATATCATAAAGAACCTCAAGCGCCGGCTGTCCTGCTTTCAAGTCCTTTACAATAGCTGCACCCTCATAATATAATACTCTTGGAGGGTTATCAAGTTTGCAACTCCAAAACATACAAACACTTATTAAAAAAAAAATTAATTTTTTCATTATAATTATAATTTAACTTCTTGTAGCTATTATCTTGTAGCTATTATAATAGATGCCTGAACTTCAAAAAACGCTGCATTTACAAAATAATCACTATCTTTGTAGGTTATTTTAATAAAAAGGGGTACTTGAATGAAAATCATATTTATCCGCACGCTCTTGCTATTTTTGCTGCTTGTTAGCTGTGCCAATACAACAAACAATCTTTCCGTTCCGCAACAAAATGAGCCTCCCGGCTTTCAGCAGGATATTCGCACACCGAATATTCCTGATAAATTGAACTTTGCCGGAGAAGTTGTGCCGTTGGAATATTTTGATGTAGCAGAACCATTGATTCGCGAATTGTCCATAATTTGCTATTGGCACGCCAGCACGATGTACATCACTAAATTATCGCACCGATTTTTTCCTATCATTGAGCCCATACTCCAACGAGAAGGCATACCCAACGACTTCAAATACCTTTGTGTAGCAGAGAGCGGCTTGCAACAAGTGATATCACCGAATAAGGCAGTGGGTTTTTGGCAGTTTCTTGAAGCAACAGGCAAGGAGTACGGGTTGGAAATCAACAGCGAGATTGACGAGCGCTACCATATTGAAAAAGCAACAGTGGCTGCCTGCGCTTACCTCAAAAAAGCTTACGAAAAATACGATTCATGGACAATGGCTGCCGCCGCTTACAATATGGGAATGGCCAATGCCGACAAGCAGATTGGTCGACAAAAACAGACTTCATACTACGATTTGTTATTGCCCGATGAAACTATGCGCTATATCTTTCGTATATTGGCTTTCAAAACAGTGATGTCGAACCTCGAAACTTATGGTTTCTTTATTCGGAAAGACGAGTTATTTTCTCCCTTACAGTGGACAGAAGCAACTATTGATGAACCGATTACTTCGTGGGCAGACTTTGCTGAAAAATACAATACCAATTACAAAACACTCAAATATCTCAACCCTTGGCTACGTGATGCGGTTTTAACCAATAAGGTCAAGAAAACTTATGTGATAAAAATTCCCACACCCGGATTTCGTATCAAGGCTACCGATTTATAATGAAAAAACCAACCGCTGAAAACGAACAAAGCCTAGTAGTGCTTGGGGCGCGGGTACACAATCTCAAAAACATTGATGTACAGATTCCGCGTTATGCCCTTACAGTAATTACGGGCCTCAGCGGAAGCGGAAAATCGTCTTTGGCCTTCGATACTATTTATGCCGAAGGGCAACGGCGTTATTTGGAAACCTTGTCGGCCTACGCACGGCAGTTCATGGGCAGCATGGAGCGACCTGATGTGGACCAGATTATCGGCCTCAGCCCCGTAATAGCCATTGAACAGAAAACTACCAATAAGAATCCACGTTCCACAGTAGGCACTATTACCGAAGTGTATGACTTCTTGCGTTTGCTGTATGCCCGCGCCGCTATTGCTTACTCCTCGGCTACAGGCGAAGAAATGGTGCGCTATACTGACGAGCAAATTGTACAATTAATTATTCAACAGTTTGCAGGAAAGAAGTGTGCACTACTGGCTCCGGTGGTATCGGGGCGGAAAGGACATTACAAAGAATTGTTCGAGCAACTGCGCAAACGCGGCTTTCTCAATGCACGTATCGATGGTGAAATAGTAGAAATAAAAGCCCAGCATAAACTCGATCGTTATAAACCCCACTTTATCGAAGTAGTTATCGACAAACTTGTACTCTCCAATAGCGACGAACAGCGGCTGCGCGAATCAGTACGCACCGCCTTGCAACAAGGCAGGGGAACTATGGCTATGCTTGAGATGGATAGTAAGCAACTACGTTACTACAGTCGCCAATTAATGTGCCCAACCACCGGCCTTTCCTATGCCGAACCTGCTCCTCACTCTTTCTCTTTCAACTCGCCGCAAGGCGCTTGTCCACAGTGCAACGGATTAGGAACCATAGCTAAGATTGATATTAAAAAAATTATTCCTAACGATAAGGTCAGCATCAAAAAAGGAGGCATCGTCGCCTTAGGAAAATACCGCGATTCCGTTTCTTTCCGTATATTGGATGCTATCGCTGAAAAATACGATTTTTCGTTAGACGAGCCCATTGCCGAGATACCGGAGACGGCGCTCAACATTATTCTCCACGGTTCGGAAGAATTATTCCGCATAAAACTTTCCGGCGGGCTGCAAGCAAATTATATGACAACCTTCAGCGGCGTAGTAAGCATTTTAGAAAGCGTCGAAGAAGACAGTGAAAATTCAAAAATTAACACCGAGCGTTTTGTCTCCTATACCGCTTGCCCCTCATGTCGCAGCACACGATTGAAGGAAGAAGCGCTTTGGTTCAGGATTGACGGGAAAAATATAGCCGAACTTAACGCTATGGATTTACAATCGTTGTACCACTGGTTTGATGGACTTGAAAAACGGCTCAACAAAAAACAACGAATCATAGCAAAAGATTTACTGAAAGAAATCCGCGATCGATTAGGTTTCCTCATCAATGTCGGTTTATCGTATTTGGCGCTCAACCGCAGTACGTGCAGTCTTAGCGGCGGCGAAAGTCAGCGCATACGCTTGGCCACCCAAATAGGCTCAAAGCTTGTTAACGTATTGTACATCCTCGACGAGCCCAGCATTGGATTGCACCAGCGCGACAACCGAAAACTCATTAACGCACTTCAGCGATTGCGCGACGAGTGGAACTCAATTATTGTGGTGGAACACGATGAGGATATGATTCGTCATGCCGACCATGTAATAGATATGGGGCCGGGAGCCGGATGCAAGGGCGGAGAGGTTGTTTTCTCAGGGAAATTAACTGATGGGTACAAGGTACAAGGTGAAGGGTGCAAGGTGAAGGGTGAAATTAATCGCATATCGCATATCGCATATCCTTTTACAACAAATAAGCAAATAAGCAAATCCGCAAATAATCAATATCAGTCCTTCACCTTAGACTACCTATCGGGGCGGAGGGAAATTGCTATTCCTAAAACACGAAGGAAAGATAGTGGCGAAGAAATTATTATCAAAGGAGCGAGCGGTAACAACCTTCAACAGGTAAATGTACGCTTTCCTTTAGGGACTTTCATCTGTGTAACGGGCGTGAGCGGCAGCGGCAAGTCAACCCTCGTCAACGAAACCTTGCAGCCAATACTCAGTCAAGCCCTTTACCGCTCTTTCCAAAATCCGCTGCCTTATGTTTCTGTAAGCGGAATTGAGCATATAGACAAGGTGGTAGAAGTTGACCAGTCGCCTATCGGACGCACGCCCCGCAGCAATCCAGCTACTTACACCAATCTCTTTGCCGACATTCGCAAACTATTTGAAGAAACACCCGATGCCAAAATTCGCGGCTATAAGGCCGGACGCTTCTCTTTTAATGTTCGCGGCGGACGCTGCGAAGACTGTCGCGGTGCGGGTGTACAGACCATCGAAATGAATTTTCTACCCGATGTATATGTTACTTGCAAAACCTGCAACGGCAAACGCTATACCCGCGAAACATTAGAAGTAAAATACAAGGGAAAAAATATTAATGAGGTATTAGAGTTAACCATCGACCAGGCCTGCGAATTTTTTATACACGTACCGCACATCCTGCAAAAACTCAAAACACTTCAGGATGTGGGCTTGGGTTATGTGAAGATAGGGCAGCCTTCCACAACTCTCAGCGGCGGCGAAAGCCAACGTGTGAAATTATCAGCCGAATTAGCCAAGCGCGACACCGGTAACACTTTTTATATCTTAGATGAGCCCACTACCGGCTTACATTTCGAAGATGTGCGCATCCTGCTCGAAGTGCTAAATAAATTAGTAGAGCGCGGCAACACCGTATTGGTTATCGAACACAATATGGACGTCATAAAAACAGCCGACTATGTAATCGATTTAGGGCCTGAAGGTGGTGCAGGAGGCGGAACAATAGTAGCTACAGGAATGCCTGAAGAAATTGTAAAAAACAAAAATAGCTTCACCGGACAATTTTTAGCACGATTATTATGATATGCGCAAATAAAAAACCGGAACAACAAGTGTGTTCCGGCGGAACAATATAATAAATAATGGTTTTAGTTAGTTTTACAAAAGTACAATGACAAATAAATAAAAACAACAAATAATTACACTATTTAAGAAACTATTGTAATATTTAAGAAAGTTTAACATTTCTATCTTGTTTTCTTAATTTTTTTTAACTTTGCAAGTAAATTCAAATAAATGAGACTATTGTTTATGAAATATATCAATAAAAAGGAATCTGTACTTTGGCTGTCAATACTGATATTGATGGCTGCCTGTTCGCCTAAAACTATTGGAAATTTTTCAAATAAATTATTAAACAACAAAGAATTAGTCAGAACCTCATACTTGATGGAAGGCTTAAAATATGATGTGTTGGGCGACAAAAATTCGGCCAACTCATTACTTTTTAACGCACTTAAAGCCGACCCCAATTGTGATGCCTGCTACTATAAATTAGCTGAAATATATTTACAATCAGGTTTTCTTCCACAGGCTTTACACTTGAGTTCTTGCGCCGTACAACTCGACTCTACCAATGTATGGTATCGCCTGCAATTCTGTGGAATAAGCATCATTGCTAAAGACTTTGAGGGGGCTGCCGAACAATTTGAATACCTTGAACCTACCATGGCCAACGACCCGCAATTCTTATTTCTGAAGTATGAAGTCTTTATAAATACCGGCGATATGCCCGCCGCCTTGGAAGTGCTGGAAAAATTGAACATATTAGCTCCCAATCCTCGGATTTATTCTTTTTTGGGCGAGATGTACATCAATATGGAAAAAGACTCGTTGAGCTTAGATGCTTACCGGCAATCCTTGGCTATGGATCCCGATTATCCGCCTGCACTATTCGGTGAGATGGATTATTATCGTCGGAAACAAGATTTCGACACTTTCTTTGATAAACTATATCATATCTGTCGGATTACCAATATTCCCATGGAAATGAAGTTTGACTACCTATCGGCTATGATACGTATGCCGCGATTTCCGCAAATTTTCCAAGAGAAGCTTGATACTACATTTACCTTATTACGGCCGGTGCCCGATAGCTTAGTAGAACCGCTTTACGGTGAATATCTTATTCAAACTAATCGGAGCGATTCTGCCCTAACTGTTTTCAGAAATGCAACCCTCAGCTTTCCCGAAAATATCCAAATTTGGGAAACTTTATTGGCTTATGTTTATTACATACAAGACTGGAACAGCTTAGAAATATATGCTACAGAAGCCTTGCAATTTTCCCCTACAAGGGTAAATTTTATGACTTTAAAAGCGCTTGCTCTTTGGCAGCAAAAAAGAGTACCACAAGCGATACAGTTATTCGAAGAAACCCTTTCTTTCAGCAAGAACGACACTGCACAAACCGTACAAACTTACGCTATGCTGGGTGACTTGTACCAGCAGGAAGGAAATAATAAAAAAGCTTTTAGCTATTATGAGAAAGCATTAGCCATAGATAGCTCAAATGTTTTAGTACTCAACAATTATGCCTACTTTTTAAGTTTAGCCAGACAACAGTTGGACAAGGCTTATCGGATGAGTAAAAAAGCCATTACAGCAGAGCCTAACAATGCTACCTATTTAGATACTTTCGGTTGGATTTTATATAAGATGGGGAAATATTTTGAAGCCAAAGCTATTTTCAAACATGCCATGATATACGGAGGGCTAGAGCAAGCTCTAATTCTTGACCACTATGGTGATGTGCTTGATGCATTAGGAGAAAAAGAAACAGCTGTTATTTACTGGGAAATGTCGTACCGGAAAGAAGCAGATCCTGAAGTAAGAAAAAAATATAAATGATACGGACCTTTCACATACTCTTGTTTTGCATTATATCCTGCATTTTTCTGCAGGCACAATCAATTGAAGAATTGAACAAACGTCGGAAAAAAGCAGAAGACGAGATTGCTTATATTGATAAGCTCCTCAAAACCAATGTCCAACAACAAAAGAACAGTTTAGCTCAACTGAGCCTTACCAAGCAAAAATTGGTACAACGAAAAGAAATAATTATCGGCATCGACTTACAAATACGTATTGTTGAGCAGGATTTAAAAAATAAGAACAATCATATTGATGAATTACAAGTACGCTTAACTTCGCTGAAAAATTCTTTAAAAAATTTATTACTCCAGGCCTACAAATACCGTGATAGCCGCTCTTGGATGATGTTTATACTATCGAGCGACGACTTTGGTATGGCTTATCGCCGCTGGCAATATTTCAAGCTACTGACTGAGCAAATAAACGAAAGGGCGGCCAACATTAAAGAAACATCCGAAAAAATAAATACTGAAATTTTTTTACTTGTTCAAAAACAGCAGGAATTAACTAGCTATCTTCATCAAAAACAAAACGAGGTTAATAAACTGCAAAAGGAAGAACAGTCTACGCAAACAATCATTAAAAACTTGTCGGGACAAGAAAAAAAGCTAAAAAAAGATGCAGAAGCACAGCGAAAGGAAATTAATAGGATTAATGCGGAAATTGAACGTATTATTAAAGAAGAAGCCAAAAAACAGCGACAGAAGGAAGGCGGCAACCTCCCCGTCGATAGAGCTTTGACAGCTAATTTTGAAAACAACCGTAACAATCTTCCCTGGCCTGTTAAGAAAGGAGTGGTGGTAGATAAATTTGGCGAACATTCCCATCCTGTATTTAAAGGCATACAAATAAATAATAACGGTATCGACATTTCTACTGAAAAAGGCAGTAAGGCTATGGCGGTATTTAACGGTACTGTTGTCAAAATCTTTCCTGTTGCCGGTTTCAATAATTGCGTACTGGTGCAACATGGAGGCTACTATAGCCTTTACTGCAAATTAGGTGCAGTGCAAGTGAAAAAAGACGATAAAATTAACGTAGGGCAGGAAATAGGCAATATCATTACCACCGATGAAGGGATCACCTTGCTGCATTTCGAGTTATGGAAGGGCACACAAAAGTTGAATCCTGAACTATGGTTAGCAAAATAAGCGGCATGAAAATTTTCTTAGATAATTATAATCGCTATAAGGCACCCGGATTGGATTTCAAGAAGGTTAAACAATCGCATATTTTCCCACTGTTAGAAAATTTATCGTTACCTTTCGTTATAGATAAGATAGGGAAATCGTTTGAAAACCGCGATATCTACGGCGTTCGTATCGGTAAGGGAGCTACCCGCGTGTTGGCATGGACGCAAATGCACGGCGATGAAAGTACGGCTACCCGTTCGCTTTTCGACTTGTTCCGTTTTCTCACTGCCGATGATGAACTCAATGCCATACGTTCAGCTATTATGGAAAATCTGTCAATGTTGTTTGTTCCGATGCTCAATCCTGACGGGGCAGAGCGTTGGCAACGCGAAAATGCACAAGGCATAGACACCAATCGCGACGCACGGCAAGTTGTTACGCCTGAAGCCCAAATTTTACAACAACTTTGCAGAAGTTTACAGCCTCATTTTGCTTTCAATCTGCACGACCAGAACAGCTATTATTCGGCAGGCAATACCCGCTATCCTGCTATCTTTTCTTTTTTGGCTGCACCACCTGATAGTGAAGATACGCTCTATCCAACACGCCTACAGGCCATGCAGTTGATAGGATACACGTATAAGGCGCTACAGAATATTTTGCCGCGACAAATAAGCCGCTGGAGTAATGACTATGAACCGCGTGCTTTCGGCGAATGGTTTCAATCGCAAAAGGTAGCTACTATATTAGTAGAATCGGGCGGTTACCCTAATGATGAGGAGCGGTGCCAAGTGCGGCATTTTCATTTCGGCATTTTCATTGAAATGCTGTATGCCATAGCCACTCACGCTTATAACGAAGAACCCATTGAAGCTTATTACGCTCTTCCGCTCAATCGTGAAAACGGCATGTTCGATTGCGTTGTTCGACAAACTACCATTACTATTAATGACAAAAGCTTTACTTCTGATATTGGTTATCGTGAAAATGGAACGGTAGTCGGCGATTTGAGCGATTATGGAAGCTTTGAGGAGTTGATAAAAAATTGAGAATCGCTCGACTCTTGTTATTGATTTACTACTGATGCGTTAAAAATAATCACTAAGTATGAAAGGAACTTTTCTTCTTATTTTTATTGTTACGCTGTTGATTTACAGCGGAATTAATATATATATCCTTATACGCGGCTGGCAGGCCTTAGAAGCCGTCGGGGCACTTCGGAAAATAGTGATTAGTGTAGCGGTCTTACTGCCTTTATTGTTTATATCGATGTTTTTTGTGCGGCGGCTTTTTGATAATGTATTAATTGATATGTGCTGGGCTATAGGCGCAGGATGGGTTGCAGCCATGCTGTATTTTCTGATGGCTGTGCTTGCTATTGATTTGCTACGGTTGGTGTTGTGGGCTGTGGGAAAAAGTCCAGCTATACATTTTGGAGAACATTACCAGTCTATAAAGTTTTTCTTATTTCTATTCGTCAATATTGTTGTTGTTGTTGTTCTTTATATTGGCCGTTTTAATGCTACTGTGCCGCAAGTAAACAGCGTGGATATTACCATTGAGAAGGAAGCATCGGGCCGCGAGAGCCTAAGTGTGGTACTGCTTACCGACTTGCACATAGGCGCTATTAATGGGCATAGCGCTCTGCAACGTTGGATAACTGCTGTGAATAAACTGTCGCCCGACATAGTGTTGATTGCAGGAGATATTGTAGATGACAGTCCGAAATCAATGGAACGCAGGGAGCTGGGGAAATTATTGGCGCAAATAAATGCTCCCTTAGGCATTTATTATGCTCAGGGCAACCATGAATTGTATGGCGATTTTCCGCGTACCCTGCGCTACCTACAATCCTGTGGCATCACAGCCTTATTGGATACAACCCTGTTGGTTGATAATAGCTTTTATGTGGTAGGCCGTCTTGACCGTAGCGGAGGAAGAGGTTTTGTAACCAATAAAAAACGTAAAAATTTAGAAGAATTGTTGGATGGATTAGACCATAGCAAACCGTTCATTCTGCTCGATCATCAGCCTTACGAATTAGACAAAACGGTAGCAGTAGGTGTAGATGTGCAATTGAGTGGGCATACCCACGGTGGACAATTATGGCCCTTTTCTTTATTCGTCAAACGTATGTATGAGTTAGCCCATGGCTATATGCAGAAAGGCAGCACCCACTTTTATGTTTCGGAAGGCTTAGGAAGCTGGGGGCCGTTAATACGTATAGGCACCCGCTCCGAGATTGTGCAGTTGAATATAAGGTTTCTGGTGAAAGAATAAAGCTGTTGGTGTTTGTTGATATACATTCCGGAAGACGGATGCCTTCATTGAACGTCTCAAAACTTATTTTCCTCCGGAGGGTAAAGTGGCGTTAATGTTTCTTAAGTCATACAGCGGTGCTTCAGACCGTGATTTGATTATACAGTTGAATGCCAACATTCATTATCAACTGTTTTGCGGAATACGCATTCATCCCCTGAACCCGTTGACTAACTTCAAAAACGGAATCAAGCAGAGATCCTGGTGTTGATGCGCAGCTTGTTGCATTTACTAAGCAAATTAGTTGTGATATTAGATCATACAGTCAAAACAAAGCATAACCGGTTAAGATTTCCTGCGCAATCTCATAAGCGATTATCTGTTATTAAGAAGATTTTGCATCAACAAACATCAACAATTTTTCCGCCGACGGGTAACACACAAGGAACGCTCTACTCATTTAGAAGGCAGTTTTGGCACTGAAAAACGGTACTATGGCCTTGATAAAATTTATGCCCGCACAAAATCAACAGAAATTTTGTGGATATTCTTTGGAATACATACTGCCAATGCTATAAGAATGATAGCCAAAGCGGAAAAGTTCAGAGATAAGCAAGCGGCTTAGTTTCAAAAATTAATCAACAATACCTCCCTTGAGCATATTGCTGCCGAGTTTTTGCAATACTTGCTCGTTGTTCAGGAGTTAAAATATAGATACCATTCGCATCTAAGCGTGATTCGAAGAGCCGACGACATTCGTCTTCGCTTAATTCTTCTTTCAAATTCAATTTATCTATGTCTGTGAATTTATTCATGCTGGCATAGTGGTTTTGTTGTGCCAAGGATGTCCTTGGCATAATCCCCGATAGTTGAGTAGTGGTTTGCATAAAATTAAAGATAACAAATAAAGGTAACAATATTTTTTGGATTTGTAAAATTTATTAGGAAAAAAGTGAAGCGTAAAGCGATTTTTTGTCGGTAAAGGGTGAAAGTTGGGGAAAACTCCATTTTCTCCTACTTTCACCTATCTTCCTCTTTTTTCCCTATTTTCCTCTCGTAACTCGTAATCATTTTAATATGCCTGAATAATAATAAATTGTAATTGCGTTCTTTGCTATCTGAAATATTTTATATAACTTGCCGTCTATTTAACTTATATATTATCTTATGGAACGACGTGATTTTCTTAAAACCTGTGGTGTAACCTTTGCAGGAGCGGTATTACTACCCCACCTGCTAAGTTCATGCGGTTCCGGCTCAAAAGAAGGAACAGCCTTGATGCTCTCGCATTTCGGTGTAACGGAAAGCAATCTTAAAAAAGTAATGGCTGCCGCCCTCGAAAATGGCGGCGATTATGTCGATTTGTTTTTTTTTTTTTTTTTTAGCAATTATCTCACCTTGCGCGATGGGGCTGTTAACCGCGCCTCGTCTGATATTGACTTCGGTGTAGGTGTACGTGTGGTAGTAGGCGACCAAACAGGCTACGCATACGTCGAAAATATTACAATGGACGAAATGCTGAAAGCTGCCCGTACAGCATCGCGTATTGCGACATCCGGTCAAAAAACAAAAAGCATTAATGTAACCGAAAAAACATTTGCCAATTATTATCCTATCGTGAATTCATGGGAAGATGTATCGGTAAAAGACAAAGCGCCTTATGTGCAAAAACTCAACGACCGATGCTTTGCCTTGGATAACCGTACGAGCAAAGTGATTGCATCTTTGTCCGATAGCACATCGTATATCCTGTTCTGTAATTCGGAAGGTATATTGTGCCACGACTACCGTCCGATGATATCGCTGTCGGCCTACTGTATTATGGAAGATAACGGGAAGATCGAGAACTTCCATTCAACCCGCTCGTTCCGCAAAGGTGTCGAATTTCTTTCCGACGATGTGGTAGAAGTAATTGCCCGCGAAGCAGTGGAAGGAGCTGCCCGCATGTTCAAAGCTGTGAAGCCGAAAGGCGGCGAACTGCCGGTAGTAATGGCAGCCGGAGGTTCAGGCATCTTACTGCACGAAGCCATAGGCCATGCCTTCGAGGCTGATTTTAATCGCAAGAATATTTCTATTTTTTCCGATATGTTGAATAAACAAATCTGCGACACAAACATTAGCATTGTTGACGATGGAACCATTGCCGGTAACCGCGGCGCTATTAACTTTGACGATGAGGGAGTTCACAGCCAAAAAACTCACATCGTAACTAATGGCGTACTTACCAGTTATCTACATGACCGCATTAGTGCGCGACACTACGGTATAGAATCTACCGGTAACGGACGACGTGAATCATTCCGCTATGCGCCTATTCCACGAATGCGATCTACCTTTATGGAAAACGGCAATTTTGATGAACAGGAAATTATAGCCAGTGTAAAGAAGGGTATTTATGCCGAAACCTTTACTAATGGACAAGTTCAAATCGGCGCCGGCGATTTTACATTTTTTGTCAAATCGGGTTATCTGATTGAAAACGGTAAACTCACCCAGCCTATCAAGGATATTAATATCATTGGCAATGGACCAAAAGCGCTTGCCGATATCAGCATGGTAGGTAATAATTTAAAACTTGACGATGGTACATGGACTTGCGGTAAAGATGGACAAGGAATGCCCGTAACGCAAGGACTACCGTCGGCATTAGTCAAGAAACTTACCGTTGGAGGAGAGTAGTCCAATTGTTCAACATTTAATATTAGCATTTCATGATAACAAAAAAACATAAAGAACTTGCGCAACAAATGATGGAATTTGCCCGCAAGAATGGTTGTTCAGATAACCGCATAAGTGTTGGTGCCGGTACCGAAACAACCTTTGAATACCGCGACGAGCAATTGGAAAAATTGCAACAGGTCTCAGAAAATAAATTTTCTATTGACATCTTCGTTGATGGCCGTTATGGTACTTACTCTTCGAACCGGATGGACAAAAAAGAGTTGGAAAAATTTATTCAAAACGCTATTGAATCCACCCGTTACTTAGCACAAGACGAATGCCGCACCTTGCCTAATTCCGATTTGTATTACAAAGGAACAGATGCTCCCGATGATTGCTTTGATAAAACTATTGACAATTTGCAGCCTGATGAAAAATTGCAATTAGCCAAGGCTAATGTGGAAGAAGTGTATAAAACCGACCCGCATATTATTTCGATATCTGCCGGCTATAGCGATTCCTCTAACTTCAATTATCTCATCGATAGCAATGGCTTTGAAGGCGAAAAAGCGCAAACTTATTTTGGACTCAGCGCCAGTGTGTCGCTTAAAGGTGATGGCGATGCACGGCCGGAATCATGGTGGTATGATGCCTCGCTGTTTTGGAATAATCTTCAAAAAAACGGCATCGGCAAAAAAGCGTTGGAACGCGCACTGCGCAAACTGGGGCAAGAAAAAATAAAATCGGGTAAATACTCTATGGTGGTTGACAATCTTAATGTCTGGAATCTTCTTTCTCCTATTATTTCTGCACTTAACGGTAATTCCTTGTCACAAAAAAATTCATTCCTGATAGATAAAATCGGTAAAAAAATTACGGCCGACAAGCTTATGCTTATTGACGAGCCACACTTGCCGCAAGCTATGGGTAGTCGTTGGTACGACAATGAAGGTGTAGCTACTCAAAAACGTGTAGTGATTGAAAACGGCATATTGCGGACTTATTATATTGACACCTACAACGCCAATAAAATGAAAGTGAAACCGACTATTAGCGGCGCTTCTATTCTTACTTTCAATCAAGGCAGCAAGGATTTGGATGGCTTGATTGGCGATTTGAAGAAGGGCATATTAGTTACAGGTTTCAATGGTGGCAACAGTAATAGCAGTACCGGCGATTTCTCATTCGGCATTGAAGGTTTTTTGATAGAGAATGGCAAATTAGTTAAGCCCGTTTCCGAAATGAACATTACCGGCAACATGCTCAGCTTATGGGAGCGCTTGGCAGCCATAGGCAATGATGCCCGTATCACCTCTTCGTGGCGTACGCCATCATTGGTGTTTGAAGATGTAGCGTTTAGCGGATTGTAAAATTTTTAAAATATTTTATTCGTAAGTGTTTGAGGGATAAGAAAATTTATTATCTTTGCAAAAAGATTTAGTTGTTTTGGAAAGCCACCTTAAAAATCTCCCTTATGACCGTGATAATACGTTATTTTGCTTTGACAGGCTTAGTATTGTTGTTTTTTGCCTGTGGCCGTTATACTGAAGAACATTGGGCGCGTGAGGCGATGAGCATTGCCGAAACCATTATGGAGCAACAACCCGATAGCGCTTTGTATCTCTTACAATCAATCCCGGATCCTACAGTGTTGCCGGAAGAGCAACACATGCTTTATCGGCTGCGGCTGTTGCAGGCTAAGGATAAATGTGATAGAGATATTACAGCCGACACTAATATAGTGGAAGTAGCACGTTATTTTGAACAGCGAAAAGATTGGCCCCGCGCAGCCTTGGCTGTCTTTTATTATGCGCGGGTATGGGAAGAAAGCAAAGACAGTCAGCAAGCGATGAAAGCCTATTTGGATGCCGAAACTTATGCTAACCATACCAATGATAATAAATTAAAAGGTATGATACAGCATAATATAGGGTGGGTATATTATAAACAATTAGTCTTTCAAAAATCCATAGCAGCATATAAAAAAGCAGTAAATTATTTTCAACAGATAGATAGTACCGTTTATCCGTATATGGTGTCTTCCTATCTATCTATTAGCAGTAATTATATTGCATCAGAGCAATTAGACAGTGCCTTGCTTTACAATGATAGAGGGTTAAGTATAGCAAAACATTATCATGATTTTACGCTCTTATCATCTGTTTATCAATGTCGTGCTATCATTTATAGAGAAAAGGGCGAATTGTTGAAAGCAAAAAAATGTTTGGACAAGGTTTTTCAATATTTTCCAAATGAACGCTACAAGTCTCAATTACATATTACGCTAATAAAATTCTATAAAGAAACCCGGCAATTTGACACTGCTATTTTTTATGCTAAACAATCACTGCAGCTATTTGATAGTTTACCTAATAGTGAAAATTTACGTATTATTGTCTATTATTTGCTTTCCAATATGGCACAAGAACAGGGAAATTACAAGGAGGCGCTTTTTTATTATACACAATACAGTGACCTCAACATACAAGTTTATCAAGATACTCAGGAGCGATCTGTAGTAGGCCTGCAGGAAAAGTATGAGTTGGAAGTGGTGAAAAATGCTCATCAGCAATTATCTATTCAAAATCAACAAAAGACTCGTATGCTGTTATTGTTGTTTATAGCGCTTATTTTGATAAGTTTTGCCTTTTATTATTATCACACTAAAAAGAAAACAGCGCTTTTAGCAGTTAAGCAACAATTAGCCCAACTAAAAGTTATGGCTGCTAATTATGACGACAAAGATAAAACGCTAAAAAGTACGCTAATGCGATCTTTTGATATAGCAAAAAAATTAAGTCTTTTGGAAGCTACGCTTAACCAGGAGGAGAAGAAATATGGGGCAAAATTATTACGCCGATTCAAAGAAATTGTTTTCGATGCTCCTGATGGTAATTATTGGAAGCGTTTTTATCCTGCAATTGATAATTTTTATAATGGCCGCCTGGATATTTTAAAACAGTTTCATCCCTCTTTTGATGAGGCAGAGTTTAAGGTTTGTTGTTTGTGTCTGGCTGATTTTAGAAATGATGAAATGGCTATTTTTATGGACTGCTCAGAGAGTACTATCCGAGCAAAGAAAACAAGTATTCGGAAGAAAGCAGGTATTGTTCAGGGAGGAGATTTAGCCGAATATTTAATGCAATATTTGTAAGGCAACTGCTAAATACGTGCTAATTTTTTATATTAAATAATTCATTACTAATATTTTAATGTTTAAAAATGCGCTAATCGGCCGCCAAACCCTTGTTTTTAGTATCTTTTACCTTTAGCTTTGCCTCATTAACTAATCTTAAAAAGACCTTGAAATTATGAAAAAAATTATTTGTAGTTTATTTATGTTTCTACTTCTTTCAACTTCTGTTGTTTATGCAGAAGGAAATCCTATTCTTCTAGTTGGTGAAGCACCCATAGGCCCTATCAAGTTTCCTCCTCCAATTAGTGCAGAGCAGGGAGATGGAGAGGTACTGGTCTTTTTTAAGGCCAATATCGGATTAATTGACATTTGTGTAAAAAATGCCCAAGGGAATGTTGTTTACCAGATAGTAGTTGATACGGTTACTACACCGGATCTTATAATAGGCACCACTTCATGGTCTCCTGAAGACTATGTACTTATATTAACTTTTGGAAACGGTACCCGGCTAATCGGAGAGTTTTCCTTGTAACGACGGAACAGGTTTTGTGCAGGGTTAGCCTCCCTGATAACGGGAAGAAAAAAGCCTTCTCACGAAAGAAAGACCTGAAAATGCACACCTAATGCTACGGAATCTTAATTTGTAAGAAGGCTTTTGCAAAGGTACGCAAAATAAACCAATAACCAAAATCTCCCACAATTGTGTGACAAGTTTGGTATATCTGTAAGGTACTTCTATATTGGCGGTTGTGTAAAAAAGGAGCATCCATTACGAATGCTCCTTTTTTACACAAAAATTGATTATCTTTGTTGCTTTAAAGACTATGAAACTAATAACATTATATGAGCAAATCCTTTCGAAGCGCAGTTTCTTATGCGTAGGATTAGACTCTGAATTTGCAAAACTTCCTGTACATCTGTACAACTCCGCCGAGCCTTTGTTTACTTTCAACAAGGCAATTATTGATGCCACAGCCGCCTATGCCGTTGCCTATAAACCTAATTTAGCCTTTTATGAAGCGGCAGGCGTTTCCGGATGG
Organism: Prevotellaceae bacterium; assembly: GCA_031254635.1. Lineage (GTDB taxonomy): Bacteria > Bacteroidota > Bacteroidia > Bacteroidales > UBA932 > UBA932. The sequence continues at coordinate 19,119 of JAIRUB010000153.1, forward strand.
CTTCAATTAACAAAAACCGTAGCATACATTCGGCAACATTATCCAAAGATGTTTATTATCGCTGATGCTAAGCGTGGCGACATCGGCAATACCTCAAAATTATACGCCGAAGCCTTCTTCAAAAATATGGACGTGGACGCTGTGACACTCTCTCCTTATATGGGGCGCGATACGATAGAACCCTTCCTTCATTATAAAGAAAAATGGGCAATACTGCTTGCATTGACATCAAATCCATCGGCAGCCGATTTTGAATTAACCGAAGAAGCCGGTACAAGTCGAAAATTGTATGAGAAGGTAATAGCTACTTCAATGCAATGGGGCTCCGCCGATAACCTGATGTATGTAGTAGGAGCAACCCAAGCCTCCATGTTAGAAAGTATCCGGAAAATCATACCTGAGCATTTTCTTTTAATTCCGGGAGTGGGCGAACAAGGCGGCAGTCTTGAAGAAATAGCTAAATATGGTATGAATAAACACTGCGGTTTGTTGGTTAATTCTTCGCGAGCTATTATTTTTGCCGACAATAGTACACACTTTGCCGAAGTTGCCGGAGTGCAAGCGCGTGAACTGCAGCAGCAAATGGGAAAGTTGTTATAACTCGGAACTAATGCATAAAAACCTATCTCATTATATTACCTCAATGGAGCGCAACGGTGACCTCATCCGCATCAGGGAATTTGTTGACCCTGTGTTGGAAATGACTGAAATTGCCGATCGTATGGCGAAAAGTTCCAAAGGGGGAAAAGCGCTGCTCTTCGAAAATACCGGCACCGATTTTCCTGTACTGATGAATATGATGGGCTCCGAGCAACGAATGTGCCAAGTGTTAGGCGTAAGCGACTATGACGATATACGCAAACGTATAGACAGTTTATTCAATGCCTTATTATCGCCCAAACAAGGCCTGTGGGACAAATTGAAACTCCTACCCACATTAAAGCAAGCTGCCCAATGGACTCCTCGGGTGGTTCGCAAACGCGGCGCTTGCCAAGAAGTAGTGATGAAGAATCCTCAACTTTCACGTTTACCTATTTTGAAATGCTGGCCCCATGATGGTGGACGATTTATCACCTTACCCATGGTACATACTAAAGACCCGACTACCGGCGTACGTAATGTGGGCATGTACCGTATGCAAGTGTTTTCAGACAGCACTACAGGTATGCATTGGCATAAACATAAAACAGGAGCAAGACATTTTAGTGAATTCAAAATTCCCGGTGATGGTGGCGCTGGGGGGCGATCCGGTGTATAGCTACTGCGCTACTGCGCCCATGCCTGATAATATGGACGAATATCTGCTGGCTGGCTTTCTGCGCAACAAAGCGGTAGAATTGGTGCCTTGCCGGACTCAACCCTTGGAAGTGCCCGCCAATGCCGATTTCATTATTGAAGGTTATATTGATGTGGATGAGCCATTAGTAACCGAAGGTACCTTTGGCGACCACACAGGCTTCTATTCTTTGGAAGATGAATACCCGCTCTTTCATGTTACAGCTATCACCCATCGCCGCAATGCGGTATATCCGGCTACTGTGGTTGGCATTCCGCCGCAGGAAGATGCTTATATGGGACAGGCATCCGAGAAAATTTTTCTATCACCCATTCGTTTAGCTATAGCACCCGAAGTACGCGACATTCACATCCCTTTCGAAGGGACTGGGCATAATATCGTATTGGTAAAAATCAATCAGCAATATCAAGGACAGCCCATAAAAGTAGCTCATGCATTGTGGGGTGCCGGACAAATGATGTTCAACAAAATGATGATTGTTGTTGATGATGATATAAACCTTAGCGATTATCAAGCCGTGATACAGGCTATAGAAAAACACTACCGTCCCGAGTACGACACCTATTTCAGCCGCGGCCCCTTGGATGTATTAGACCACTCCACCGCTACCCCCGGCTTTGGCGAAAAAATGTGCATCGACGCCACAAGAAAAATTAAGAATGAAGAATTGAGAATTGAGAGTGAAACGCTCCAACAGCCCAACGTCATTGCAAGGAGGCCGCAGGCCGACGAAGCAAACTCGTCATATACAGGTTCTCTTAATTTGAAACTCTCAATTTTGTTTGACGAAGAAGTTGACACTTCCGACTTTTCTACCTGTGTATGGCTGCTCGGCAATAATGTTGACCCTGCCCGCGACTGTAAGATTGAGGCTGGTAAACTCATCATTGACGCACGTAGTAAGATTACCAATGATATATCTACAAATCTTCAATTGCCGCAACGCTGGCCCAACATTGTTTGTATGGATGCTGCTACTATAGCGGCAGTAGATAAAAAATGGGATAAATTAGGCTTAGGCCCTTTGTTCCTTTCACCTTCGTTAAAATTTCAAAGATTAGTACGTAAGGGAGGAGTGCGGGTCTGCTGAACTTGATTCAGTGCCGCAATGAGAGTTGCGAATGAATAACTGATAATCGCATATCCTGATACTTACATCTTGATACCTGATACCAAAAACAAATCGCTTCATGCTTAACGTCTAATATTTCACGATAAATCAACTAATTTCCGCTAACAATCTCCGATAATTTGGCACGCAGTTCGTTGGCGCCGCTCAAACAGATAATATCCCCATGCTCAGCCACAGAGATGCAGCCGGTTTCGGAATAAGTGTCTAACAGCGAATCGCGTGTTATTAATATCAGCGCTCCGATGCGATATTCCGATATATCGCGACAAGCTCTGGTAATAGCATCAATATTCATAGTCTTTAGCCAATCGTCTAAAATCTTCAAGCCACGAAACAGTACTTTCAATAATCCACCATCTATGTAACGGTTTGAAGCCTGTTTCTTTGTTGGAACCTAACGTTACTACCATATTCCATCCTAATTGTTGTTTCACATCATTGATCAACTCCCCTCTATACCCGCCATCAGCATAAATTGTTTGCATCCTCTCGAAGCGATACCGAAGTGTGCCCAAAACTTCAAAGCCTGTTCGACTGTCGTGTTCGTTGGCAGCATGAACGACTGCAGATAAAAGCCATCCATTCGTATCGGTAATAAAATGAATGTTTTCGTTTTCTTCCTTTGCCATCTAAATTTTCTATAACTTGCTATTGGCTACAAAAATACCTGTATATCAATAAACTATTACGGAATAGAAAATTTAAAATTTACAATGAATTTAATTCCTGACGCATTTATATTGAATGAAGTTAGTATTAAGGCAAAAAAACCGACAATTAAAATAAACAGTGAAAATAATATTTCTATAAACATAGAAAACACTAAATTAGCAGAAGTCGAAAGTCTTAATGATCTATTAAAATTTTTACCCGGAGTTATTGTTACTCCAAAAGGAATACAAGTTTTTGGAAGTTCTGATTATACATATATGATAAATGGAAAAGAAAATATTTCACAACTTGAAATTAGTGTATTAAGACCCGAAGATATTAAAGAAATAGAAGTAATAACCTCTAATGCAAAATTTGACGCCACAAAAAAATATGCAATATCCCTGTATTTTACATTGGCACAAAAATCATTTTGTTGTTTTACAGAGAATTAGGAAAAATATTTTTACCGGAAAATATAAATTTCATATTGCAGACCCAAATCATGGAATAATAAAATTATCAGAATTTTTATCCGCTTGGCAAAACGAAGATAATAGAGGTATTGTAATGTTTTTCCACAAAAATGAAAATTTTGTTAAGCGTGAAAAAGAAAAAAATAAACAATCTTCCATTAAATCAACCTTTAAATATTTGTCCCCATATATCTACAGTAAAAAATGCTGACAAAATTGTTGTTCTTGAAAACGGAAAAATCGCAGAAGTCGGCACACATAGCGAACTTGCATCCTTAAAAGGAAAATATTTTGAATTAGTTAAAAATCAGTAGGTTGTTTGGCTAATTTATTTCATATCTTTGTGATTATCAATCAAATAATTACCAAGATGCATAAAATAAATTATCCAACTAACCTGACTGAGAAACAATGGCAAGTTATAGAAAATATTTTAGATGGCAAAGTAAGAAATAGAAAACATTCATTACGAGAGATTTTCAATTGAGAAAATGATGGTACATTTTATTACCGATACGAATGGAGGGCTTTTATCTGCAGTCGTTCATGCTGCCAACGAACACGACAGTCAAATAGGCTTTGATGTAATGAATACACCGTATCTTCCAGTATCGCAATGATATTCTTAGCTTTTATTATGCTTGCCTTCAATAAAATTTCTTGAATTTATAATTTAAACAGTTATTGAATTAAATTTTTAAATTAAAAAGATTATCTTTGTACAACATTTCAACGACAGTATAACAATTGAATAACTATAAAACAAAACCAACCATGAAATCAACGCTCATAATTTGCCTAAGCGCGCTGCTGCTGGGCGCCTGCTCTCAACAAAACGAAAAAAGTAAATCTATGCTACAACAAGATGCTAAAATAGTAACGCGGGTAATTGACGCCTTGCAGTCGCAATATCCCGATTTGAATACAGAACGTGCCCAAAAAGGTGTAGAGCAGGCGGCCGCTCTTTGGTACACCACCGACGGCTCGGCTGACGAGTTTCTCAATTTTTGTATCAACAATTACGTGAATGATGACGCTCAGCGTGAACAATTCTTTAATAGTATTTCCGACAAATTGGAAATATTAATCGGCTATTTTAATAAAATGTCAGTCCTCCTGAAAGAGCCTGTTCACATGGTTGGCGGAGAATTACAGCCTATTGATTATGAAATGGCTGCTTACCAAGTGTCGGCACATTTCAATGATGACATGTTTGCTTCCAAGATTGCTTTTATGGTGATTATAAATTTCCCCTCCTACTGTTTGGGGGCTAAAGAGATGTTGGGTGAAAATTGGACTCGAAAGGAATGGGGCTATGCGCGCTTAGGCGATATGTTTACCTCGCGAGTGCCGGCTAATATCCAACAAGAGGTAGCCACGGCTGAATCGAATGCCGACAACTACATTTCCGATTATAATATCATGATGGGGCATCTGCTTAATGAGGCAGGGGAAAAGCTTTTTCCGGAAAACATGTCGCTCATTTCTCACTGGAATTTGCGCGATGAGTTAAAATCAAATTATAGTGATGCGCAACGCGGCCTCGAAAAACAACGTATGATTTATACGGTGATGAAGCGTATAATTACCCAGGAAATTCCGGAAATAGTAATTAATAATGCAAATGTTGATTATGCCCCGATAAGCAACAAGGTGTTTGATGGTGACAAGGAAATTACGGCTAAACCTGAGCCTGACACTCGCTATGCTATGATACTCGGCAATTTTAAAGCTTTACAAAAAGAAGACCCTTATATTCCCGAAATGCCTACATTTATTCAGAGAGCATACGAAGGTGAAAAGGAATTTTCAAAAGAAGAAATCAGGGATATGTTTACCCGCTTCATTGCTTCGCCGGAAGTAGCAGCAATAGCAGGCTTAATTAAACAACGTTTGGGCCGCGAATTGGAGCCTTTCGATATTTGGTACGACGGCTTTAAATCGCGCAGCAGTATCCCCGAAGACCTGATGAGTGAGAAAACCCAAAAATTGTATTCCGATGCAGCAGCTTTTGAGCGCAACCTTGTACCAATGCTTGTAAAGTTGGGCTTTACATTGGCCGATGCACAGCGTATTTGTAGCAAAATTCGGGTAGATGCTGCCCGTGGATCAGGCCATGCCTGGGGCGCTGGAATGAAAGGCGACCAGGCCCGTCTTCGTACCCGCCTGCCGGCAACCGGTATGGATTATAAAGGTTACAATATCGCTATACACGAATTCGGACACAATGTAGAGCAAACCATTAGCCTTTATGATGTCGATTATTATATGATGAATGGCGTTCCGAATACAGCTTTTACTGAGGCTTTGGCCTTTGTTTTTCAGAAACGCGACCTGCAAATTTTAGGTATGAAAGATGATAACCCCAATAAGGAAGCACTGATGGTATTAGATGTTGTTTGGGGTTGTTATGAAATTATGGGAGTTGCTTTGGTTGATATTGCTGTATGGGAATGGATGTATGCTAATCCTAAAGCCACGCCTGCACAATTGAAAGATAATGTGGTACGTATTGCTAAAGAAATATGGAACGCTTATTATGCGCCGTTGCTGGGAGAAGAAGACTCACCTATTCTATCTATCTATTCGCACATGATTAGCAATCCGCTATACTTGGCCAACTATCCGCTGGGACACCTGATAGAACTTCAGTTGGAAGCTTATTTACAGGGAAAGTCTTTTGCAGATGAAGTGTTGCGCATGTTCCGATTAGGCCGCCTTACCCCGCAAATGTGGATGAAAGAAGCTGTGGGAGCCGAATTAAGCATTGAGCCAACTCTCCGTGCCACTGCCGCTGCCGTTGCAAAACTTGCAAATTGACGGATCTATTGTGAAGCGTAAGATGTAAAGTATAAAATGATTTTAAGAAAAGCGATTTTTTCGGAATTGCCGGTTATTTGGAATATCTTACAGCAGGCTATTGAACAAAGAAAAGAAGAGGGCAGCGAACAATGGCAAGATGGTTATCCCAATGAACAATCCATTTATGACGACATAAGCAAGGAATATGCTTATGTGCTTACCGGAGATAATGCGATTCTTGCTTACGCTGCTATTATTTTAGGTAGTGTTTCAAAACAGCTGAATTAATAATATTTTCCTGTTTTGAAATAATGCTTTTCGTTATATATCCCTATCAGTTTATCATGTAATTCTTCGTTTGTTGAGAAGCATATAGTTTTTCATATTATTGTATACAACTCAATATAAATCAATAGATTGACAGTTATTGTTGGTTAATTTTTGAAACTAAGTCGCTTGCTTATCCCTGAATTTTTCTATTTTGACATCAGTCGGATATTGGCAATGAAATCGTATTCTCGGGGCAATGCACGGCAGCTACAAAAAGTTTCAACATCTTCAAAATAAATTTGTTGGGATTTGAATTTTATGTGCTGAATAGCCATAAATAAGGTTTGAACCACCTGTTTTTGAGTTGAAGTTAAATCTTTAAATTGTAAATTCGTCAATCACCCTTCACCTACTTTATCACCGCTCCTTCAATCAAATTCTGCGCTTGTTTTTCGGCTTCATCATTTAGTTGTTGGGCTTTCTTTTCGGCCTCGTCTTTCAACTTTTGAGCTGCTGCTTCCGCTGCTTTCACCGCTGCTGCCTTAGCTAAAGCATTAGTGGTTTTGTTGGCTTCATCAATTAATCGCTGTCCTTGTTTTTCGGCTTCGGCGATTAACAACTCACCTGCTTTTTGGGCTTCTTCCTTAATTTTTTCTGTCTGTTTCAGCAACTCTTCGCTAATTGCCTTGTTGGCTTCTGCTTTAACTCCATCCACAGCCTGGTTAACCATCTCTTTAGTATTTAATTCGACCTTCGGATTTTTGAAAGTTCCCTTGATTGTTGCGCTGCCCACAAGTTTGCCAATGGTGCCTGTTAACGTATTTTTAGGAAGGTCAATATTACATTTATAGTCGATAGTCTGGTCGAAACCAGTAGAACCCGACAAGTTTAGCTTGCCAACCCCGGTATTAACATCAAAAGGTTTGGTACGCACACGGCCGTCTTTCATATCAAAATCAATTTTTAAATCTTTGATGGAAAGGGTAGAAAGCTTGTCGTTATTCAGGGCTTTAGCTAAGGCATTTAAAGCGGTTACATTCTGCACCTTTACATCTTGTGACTGCAATAAGCCGGCCGCCGCTAAACTCTGTAAATTAGGCGACATACTTTCGTTTAAAGTAGTATTCAGATTTAATTTCATGGAATAAATTCCACTCATGTTTTCAAAAATGGGGCTTAGTTGTTTTACTAAATCTAAGGACTTAAAAGTTTCTGCAAAAGCAGCATTTTTGATATCTATGCCCATATTTACCTCCGGATTTTTCGGGTCCTTAGCTGTGCTATAATAACCATTCAATACAATAGTTCCGGCAAAGGCATTGGTCGAAAAATTTTTCAAATCAACCTTGCCGTCTTTTACTATAATTTGTCCCTCGGTGTTTTTCATGTGAAGTTTGTCGAATATTACTTCATTCATCTTCGCTGTCATAGTGAAATCAATGTTTTTAGGGACTACAAAAGCGCTCATAGACGAAGTTGTATCAGTAGTGGTTTCATCTTTTGAAGCATTACCCATAAAATCGTTCAGGTTCAAATAATTGGATTTTATATTCAATGCGCCTTTTAAAATGGCATCGGCCAACAGGTATGGAATAAAATTTTCTAAACGTCCGTTGGCGGCAATATCATTTTCCCCGATAATCACATTCAATCCGCTGAGCTCAACAAATTTCGGAGAAAATTGCAAAGAAGCCTGAGCAATCTGTACATCGGGCATGTTGGCCGATTTGTAAAGCATGTCTTTCAGTTGTAACAGTCCGGCTGCCGAAATATTTTCATATTGATTTTTTTCTATGTGCGACATTTTAAGGGAGAAGTTTAAGGACGCTGTCAGCAATCCATTCAGCGAGGTGCCTTCTTCTAAAGGATACACTTCTTTTAAATGATTAAAATCAATTTTTCCGTTTACAGCGCCCTTTATGGACATATCACTCACCGGCGTAACTATTGCCATGGTAGCATTAAAAGGATTACCGGCCATTTCTACATGAAATTTGCGTACGTCAATAGTCGTAAGGTCAGCTATTCCGCCGGGGTTGGCTATTTGCACATCAATACCGACATTGTCTACCGATTTCGGCAAATCAGGATATTGGAAGCGGCCATTGTCAACCAACAATTTCACATCAAACATTGGCAGCAGGCCGCCGAGCATCTTACCCTTGGCTAATGCGGCTAATTGCACATTGCCGGAAGCTTTCAGGTCTGCAAAATTTTTGACATAAATGGCCGGAATCAAGGATAACAACTGTTTAAAATCAACCTTTGAAGTGTTCAACCGCACATCCATTTCATAACCCTCATCAAGCATAGCCACCCAGCCGTTGATACCGGCTTCGATGGCATTCAGGCGCAGGCTGTTTTTGTCGAAGATATATTTTCCATTTTTCAAGTCGGCATTAATATTCAGAAGCATTGCAATTTCTGCTTTGTTTAAATAAGGAACACCGCTCACCGCAAAGGTCAAAGCCTTAATGGTGGCCTCGCTTTTAATGGCTGTCTGTTCGGCTGTCATATCGCCCGAAAGCGAAAGTTGTAGGTTGTTGATGGCAGCCGACATTTTAGCCTGTTCGTTACGATAAAAAATATTTGCTTTATTAATTGTTAAATTTTTCAACGACAATTTTATTGAACTTAAAGTAGTATCTTCGGACACCGGTGTTTCGGCATCCTCGCTTGCTTTCATGATATCCCAATTAGCCTTGCCGTCAACCAGCACAATAGCATTTACCATAGGTTGGTCGAGCAAAACTTTGGTAATTTCATAACCGGAACTGCCGAAAATACTCATAAGATTTACCGTTACCGAAATTTTATTCGCAAAAACCAAAGTGTCGCCCTCAAATTCACTTTGCCCGATAATTGAGAAGTCGTGCAGGCTAATCGTAGCTCTGGGGAAGTTGCGGATAAAACTCAGGCTTAGTTTATCAAACTCCAAGGTGGCATTCAGTTGCTTGTTCGCCTCTTTTTTTACAAAATCGACTATTTTACCCTGAAACACAAAGGGCAAGAGCAATAAAAGCAGCACTAAGCCCAAGAGGCTGAGACCAGTAATTTTCAGTACTTTTTTCATAAGAACGAGAAATTAAAAGTTTATACTTAATTTATATAGAAAGGATAAAGATACGGTTTTTTTGTAAATGTCGAAAATTTGTTTATCTTTGTAGTCTCAAACTTTAAACCTCTTTTTTAAAAAAAGCGGTGCGGTGTTTATCTTTTTTCGACCCACTTAATATTGTTTTTAACAATATTTTGACCTTTTGCGGCTTATCGGCGAAGGCGCAACAACTTGTTGACACATCATAATTTACTCTTATTCAAGCCTTTGCCGACTCTGCCGCTATTGCAATAGAGATGGAGGACTTTCCCCCACCTGACTTTCCGCCGGAGAACTGCGTATTTTCATCATGCGTGTTATGCGTTACGGTTCGCCCGTAAGCGTTGATGTTAAACGACCTTTTCTTTACTCCGGGCGAATGGTTTTACGACTTGTTTAACGAACACCGTCCCCCGCAAATACCCGATGAGTTATTAGCTATTAAATTAATGCGGGGGCAATTAGAGCGTGAATGAGAGTATACGAAAAAAACCGCTACCGCCGGCATGATATATTGGTGGCTATAGTGGCTGTTGATATTTTTATGATTATTTGGTTATTTGTCGTAAAGCGTGAAGAGTAAAGTATAAAGCGGATTATTTAGTTACAAGTTATTCATTGTTTTTTGCGCGAGTGTCCGGCTCGTCATTGTTAGGAACAATAAGGTGAAAATAAGGTTTTACCACTATGTCCCAACAACCCAACGTCATTGCGAAGATTGCGGTTAGAGGCTTGTATGTAGGGAAGCAATCTCTCAAAATAAAAAACGGACTTACAATTAACAAATAATCAATCTGGAAATTGAATTCTACTTTTTCAGCCACTTATAAAGCATACCGGCTAAAATAGCGCCGAAGATAGGAGCAACTACGAACAACCACAATTGTTGTATGGCCACACCGCCATCCTGTGCAAACAAAGCTTGTGAAATACTGCGGGCTGGGTTTACTGAGGTGTTAGTTACCGGAATACTGATAAGGTGAATCAAGGTTAGCCCCAAACCAATAGCAAGCGGAGCAAAGCCTTTGGGAGCACGCTCATCGATAGCGCCAAGAATGATGAAGAGGAACATAAAGGTCATCACAATTTCCATTAGTAAAGCCGGAACAAGGCCATAGCCGCCGGGAGAGGCTTCGCCGAAACCATTGGCAGCAAAATCGCCTACCTTGCCGTTCATAATGAAAAAGAGAATAGTTGCCGCTACTGTAGCGCCTAATAATTGAGCAGAAATGTAGGACACAATTTCTTTGGAGTCAAATTTGCCACCAGCCCACAAACCAAGCGTTACAGCAGGGTTCAAATGACAACCTGAAATATGGCCGATAGCAAAAGCCATGGTCAGCACCGTTAAACCAAAAGCGAGCGCAATGCCCAACACGCCAACGTATGAGCCGGCTAAAACTGCTGTTCCACAACCGCCCATTACGAGCCAAAAAGTACCGAAAAATTCGGCAGCAAGTTTTTTTGTCATAATACTTATATTTTTAAAATTTTCGTTATTCGATTACATTTAACTCTTTTCCTACTTTGATAAAGGCAGCAATGGCTTTATCTAAATGTTCCTTTTTATGAGCGGCTGAGAGCTGTACGCGGATACGCGCCTGTCCCTGCGGCACTACAGGATAATAGAAACCCACCACATAAATACCCTCTTCAAGCATACGGTTGGCAAATACCTGCGACAACTTGGCATCGTACAGCATTACTGCACAAATAGCACTCTTCGTGGGCTTAATATCAAAGCCGGAAGCTATCATCTTATCACGGAAATAGTGTACGTTCTCTTGTTGTTTTGTGTGCAGATCATTACTTTCATCCAATATCTTAAATACTTCCAAACCGGCGCCTACTACGGCAGGCGGAATGGAGTTGGAGAACAAATAGGGACGCGAACGCTGGCGCAACAGGGCAATAATTTCTTTACGGCCGGTAGTAAATCCGCCGATAGCGCCACCAAAGGCCTTGCCCAGCGTGCCGGTATAAATATCAACCCTGTCGTAGGTATTAAAATATTCACTTACCCCACGCCCGGTAGCGCCTACCACACCGGCCGAATGACATTCATCAACCATTACCAACGCATCATATTTTTCGGCCAAATCGCAGATTTTATCCATTGGCGCTACATTGCCATCCATAGAGAACACGCCGTCGGTAACAATGATTCGGTGGCGTTGCGCCTGCGCTTTCTTCAGGCATTCTTCCAATTCGGCCATGTCGGCATTGGCATAGCGATAACGTTGCGCTTTACATAAACGTACACCATCAATAATAGACGCGTGGTTTAAAGCATCGGAAATAATGGCGTCCTGCTCGTCAAATAAAGGTTCGAAGAGCCCGCCGTTGGCATCAAAACAGGCAGCGTAAAGGATAGTGTCTTCGGTTTTAAAATACCGTGCAATAGCAGCTTCCAATTCTTTGTGCAAATCCTGTGTGCCGCAAATAAAACGCACGCTCGACATACCGAAACCATGCGTTTCCATAGCTTGCTGTGCAGCTTTGATTACCCGTGGATGGTTCGATAATCCTAAATAATTGTTGGCGCAAAAATTCAACACATTCTTTCCGGTATTAACGTGAATTTCTGCTTGCTGGGAAGAGGTTATTACCCGCTCTTCCTTATACAGGCCGGCCTCTCTGATATTGTTCAGTTCGGTGGCCAAGTGTTGTTGTAGTTTTCCGTACATAAGTAAAATAGTTAAAAGTTTATAAAGTTTAAAGTATTCGTGGTTTATTTGTAGATGTAGTTTAAAATAGCGGCAAGGTGTTCGGCGGTGGTTACTAACCGTTTTTCGAGTAGTGATACATATTTAAAATTATAGTCGTATGGTTTCACAGTATAGAGCTGCGAAGTATATACAATTTCCGTAGTTTGATAAGTTTCCCAAGCCCATTCAAGAATGGCGATATTATCGCCTTCGAAAATTATTTTTTGTAAAGGATATACTCGTTGCAAATGATTGGCATACTCGGTATAACTCAACTTCTGAAACTCGACAAATACATCATCCCACAAACTGTGCAAGTTAATGTTACGCTCGCCCCATTTAATCGGAATGCGGTTGCCGCCAAGGTCTTCAGCCCGTGCCAAATGCATAGGACAGTGCATATCTTGAGTTATGTGTACCAACATTTTCAACATATTGGTGTCGTTAGGGAATTGTTTTAGATGGGCTGTAAGCTCCATTACACGATACACACACTCGCCATCGGTTTGTTTCATCACTAAAGTATCAAAGGCTTCGCGGCTAAGTTCGCCGTCGAGGTTGGTATAATGCCATGTATGAGTATAGTTGTAAGTGCTGTCGGAGCGCATAGTATCGCCCCAAACCGAGATCATGGCCACGCTGCTGTTGCCAAATATGGCGGTTACTTCTTTTCTTGCCTTGTCGGTTAAAAGGCTTTCTGTCATTTCGCCGATAGTGCGGTGGCCGGTGGCACCCCAAGCTGCCGCAATATGGGGTAAAAGGGTGAAAAGGTACAGGGTGAAAAGGGTAACGAGTGGCAAGCGAGGGGAGATGAATCTCATATTTTATTTCATTAAGAAATTAATATCGTCGGTGGCTTCGTATTCTTTGGTTTCCGTATCTTTTTTGAATACGCGCAAGGGACGGCTGCCCTGCAGTCGGAGTTGATAGCCATCGATATAAAACATACAAGCCTCGCGTAGCCCTGCAACAAAGCGGTTGGGATTGGCAGCTATATATTCTTCTATGCGCTGTTCACGCGTTTCTCCGGCGTGTCCCGTAGGATGCGCATCGAGATAATGCGGATTGATTTGGAAAGGAATAAGGCCCAATGCCGAAAAATTTTGCGGCTCTACAATAGGCATATCATTAGTGGTACAAATGGTTGGGCAAGTTAAATTAGAGCCTGCGCTCCAACCGATGTATGGCGTACCATTCTTAACTTTTTCCTTAATAGCTTCTATCAACCCCAATTCTTGCACACACTTCAATAGGTGGAAAGTGTTTCCACCACCCACCACAATAGCCTGAGCTTCGGCTACTGCTTTTTTAGCGTCGCTGTAGTGATGAATACTGTCCACATCTATACCAAAAGGCTCCAATTTTTCTTTCACCTTTTGTTGGTAAATATCATAACTAAAAGTAACTGCGGCAAAAGGGAAGAAGAGGATTTTACGCACATTGTTTTGCTGCAGAAAATCGGCGATATTTTGCTTACAATATTCTAAATAAGCTTCGCCGGTATTGGTTGAATTGCTGATTAAAAGTAGTTTCATATTATATCTCGTTATTTAGATTTAAACAGCTAAGATAGTTATTTTTTATGAAATAGGCGAAAAAACTGCAGAATTTTATAAAACGGGCAGTTTCCTCGCCTTCGTGTACCGGAACCAATAACCACTACCTTGCTGCTTCAAAATAATTAAGCGTACTTTTTTTCATAATATAAATTAATTTTATTTACCAAACAGATAGGTCAAAGTGAGTGACAGAGCAGCGTTTTTAATTTTGTTTCTCTCTATCGATACCTCTTGCGCTTCGATATATTTGGCATTGACCAAATCGATGAGACCGAACTGATAGCCCAGCGCGGCTTGAAGGTTGCCGAATTGCAGCCCGGCGCCAAAACCCAAACCAAAATCAAAAGCTTTATATGGGTTATCTTTGCCGCTTCCCATTTTGATTTTTTCATTGATGGGGTCATCCTTTTCTCCGTTCACGATCACGTCAATTTTCACTTTGCCTCCAAGACCGTAGCCGAGATATGGACCTGCTTGAAATAAGAGTTTTATGCCGCCCAAACCTATTTTGTATTGGGCATGAACAGGCACCTGAATATAATTCAGATGATATGTTCCTTTCATTTCAGTATGATAATCCATATAAGACCCCTCCTTAGCATTGTATTTACATCCCTGCATGGCATACAAAATACCCGATTGAAGCGAAAAAGCATTGCTCAGAGCGTAGTCGCCTACAACGCCGACTTGAAATCCCGGCCTCATTTTAGTGCCTTCGGTAGCCACTAATAAATTAGTAAGGCTAAACCCTGCACGAGCTCCAATTTTGAACTGTGCCTGCGCATAACTTGTCGTCAATACGATCGCCATTGCTGTCAAATAAAGTGTTTTTTTCATAGTCTTTTTAGTTTAACGTCCGCTCCTTTTGCAGACTGTTATTAATAATAAATTCCTCATTTTGTTTCGTTCCATTTACCTTTTAACGAATCCATTTTCATTAATCAGTTCATTCCATTCAGGATTAATTTTATTTATCAAATTTTCTTTCTTTTGCCTGTTCCATTTTTTTAGTTCTTTTTCTCTTTTAATGGCAATATCGAAATAAGTAAATTCTTCAAAATAGACACAGTATTCGATATTGTATCTATCTGTGAAAGAGTTTTTTATTAAATGATTTTTATGTTCAAAAACTCTTCTCAGTATATCGTTGGTTACTCCGATATACAAGGTAGTTTTATTCTTGTTCGTCATTATATAAACATATCCGTGTTTAGCCATTACAATACTTATAATTTTTTTATATCTAACAGATTCCTCACTCCACTACGTTTTATTCGGAATGACCTCATCGTCTTGTGAGGCAGGTCGGTGTGAGCGGCGGCGAAGCCGCCGCTCACACCGACTCTTTCCCCTCCATCCGAAACGTCATGTTGAACGCAGCGTAGCGAAGTGAAACATCTGTTGATGAGTTTATCCCTTGTCATTTCCCTTTGTTTAAAAATTATTCACTGTTTACCATTCATTAATCACTAACCGTTAACCGTTAATCACTATCGTTCCGCTTCAAAACAATAGGCATACATATTACTTAGGGCAATGACCTTTGCGGGCTGATTGCCTTTTGCCGGAAGCACATACACGGCATTTGTTCTAAACCTTGCACCGCTGCCCTCGCCGAGCAAGCCGGCATCAATACGCCACAACATTTTGCCTGTTGCTGCCTCGATAGCAAAGAGGCGCCCCCCGCCCGAGCCGCCCACCATATACACCACCCCGTTAAGGTAACTCATACGGCTGCTTGTGCCGGCGGTTGGCACACGCCAAAGCCGATTGCCTGTTTCTGCATTTAAAGCATACATATAAGTGTCTTCACAATTTCCTATAACTCTGCCATCTTCTACTATAATTCCCGTAAACATAAAATCACCGCCGAAATCTCTTTTCCATAGCTGTCTGCCGGTTTCTAAATCATGACACACTATATAGTTGGAAACCTCGGCATAGATTTTATTGTTTGCAATAATAGGGGTATAGTATGTAGCAAAATTTCGCGTTGCATCCAAAAGCATAACTTTATCCCATACCCATTTTTCCGTTTCCGTATCATACAGCCCAAAATATAGTTGCGTTATCCAATCCGGTAAATTCTCAAAATAAGTTACCAATAGAAGATTATCATTATTCGGAACTTGTGTAATATGAAGAACAGCCTTTCTGCAATCATCACATTCGTATGTAAAATTAGGAGTCAGAAATTCTGAAATTATACCGGTTTCAATATCGCCTTTGTATGCTATTTGTTCTAAATTTCCATCAATTTTTATATCGCCATACGTGAAGTAAAAATTGTCATAAGAATCAATTCTCACATCAAAACTCCTGTCCCGTTTATGTCGCCATTTCGTGTTGCCATTATCCAAATCTATGCAATAACTTCTACCACCATTTTGATAAGTTAACAAGTTCTTATATTGATAGTGAAACGATACCATATTTTTATAATATCCCTGTTCATACATATCCTCCCAATGCCATAAATATTTTCCGGTTTTTGTATCTAATAACGAAATATACCTGCCTTTTTCTCCATTGGTTGTAGGAATTACAATGTTATCGTTGTAAACAACTGAATTATTAATATATCCATTTGCTTCCGAACTTTTTTGATGAAGTTTTGCTTTCCAAATAAAGGGGATGGCAACTACCACCCCCTTATCATCTACCTGTTTCTTAACAACGTCTTTCTCTTTTTCGCATCCGCAAGAAAACAAAAAGACCATAAAAATTGAAAAAAAACTTAATATTTTCATACTACTGCGTTTTTTTCTCTGTATTAAACCAATCCCCTCTATTAAAAATCGCCTCAAACGTTTTGTACGTTCCGTCATTCAATACCCCGTTTTTTCTGCTGTAGCTCATGTTCAGTACTTCCATGTGGTTGGCGTGGTCAATAACGTAACGGTTGCCTGCAGGGCAGTCTTTCAACTCTTGTGCGTAGGTGGGGAGCAAGCCGTCGCTTTTGTAGTTCACGGTAATCCCGCATATAGTTTCGTGTGATATCCAGTAATCGCACAACAAAGGCTGAGCAGGCTGATGCGGATATCTGATTGCGGGGAAAACGCCTCCGGAAGCACAAGGTACCCACTCCTCCCAGATTACAGTCGAGTAGTATGTCTTGCTCGATTTTATCAAACTACACCATATTGTTTCACTTTGGTCTAACCAATCTCTGCCTTCTTTCCAAGCGTTTTTTAAAATATTATGGTGGGCGATAGCCGGAGGGTTTAAAAAAAGGGCAATAAATCCAACTACTTCATGCTGCTTAACTTTATCATTGTAAATTTTCCTGGTTTGATTTGCTACCCAAACCATTTCTTCATCGCCCGCCAGGACGCTTGTTCCTGCCCCAAAAACCGCCGAACCTGCCATACGCCAGTGTACCGGACTTGTTTCCTCTGCAATAATGGCTATTTTGTGCGCCGTAGAATTAAAATTATTCAGCGCATCCATCGCCGGACTTCCTTCTTTCAAATCTTTATTGGCAGTAGTGTCCATCATTGCAGTATTTTTACGTAAGGCGTCGGTTATTTTTTTAACTGTCCAGTCGGCAAATATAAACTTCCATATCACTTCGCCGAGAGCTCCTCCAAGTTCCGCAATAAAACCTGCCGCCAAACGTTTGACTGCCGTTTCTATCATAGCGTCCTGCGCCCCTTTGAGAATATTGTCGGACACGGGAGCGCCGTAATTGGGCGAGGCTACGGTAATAAAACCGCCAAAGCGCTTATCGTTGGCGGAGGTTGTCCTGTCCACTTCGCGAATCATCAATCCGCCCATGCTGTGCCCAATGCCTAAATTTGTTGGTGCAGTACTTGTAACGAAAGCTTTTAGGTGTATAGCAGCGCTATCCAGCCCGCTAGATGTTTTGAAGCTCTCTCGATGACTGTAGATTCTGCGCTCAGCAGCAAAGATGTCTGCGTAATGTTTCCATGCCAAGGAATTGTCGCCGAGACCATGCACCCAAATAACGTTCCTGTTTTGCTGGGCATATACCGTAATATGCGGTAAGGCAAACAGTACTAATATTAAAATAATATTTGTTCTAATTTTCATTTCAGTCTATTTTAAGTGGGTTAAGTTTCAAATTAAAATGCTCAATTTTAGAAGAAGTTATCTGCCATACCTCCGCTCCAGAGGGCACCTGTACAAGCGTTTCCGTCCTTGTGGCGTTAAGTATCGGCGCGCCTTCTTTTTCGTATCCGTAAAAAGTACACGAACTCAGCTTTTCCTGTTCGTTGTAAGTTACCGTTACCACTACTCTACTGTTATTTTTGTCAATGAAGACAACGCTTGCGCCGGTTGTCAATGGACTAACCTCCGAAAGATTTGTCCGTATAGATACAATTTCTTCGCTATGCTCGGTTAACTGACCATTTGCGCGGGCGGCGGCAATCACATCGTCCATACTGCTGGAAAAGAAGTCGCCCTGCATGGTTTCCAATGCACATGTCATATCGTTGCCGTAGCGGCGAAAAAGTTCCTTAATGTGCTCTACCATTTCCGGTTGCCTTTGCATTTCAACAATTTGACTGCCGAGCATTTTTTGGGTTCCGTCATAAAAAGTCATGTTATTCCCGATAATTTCCGTTCTTCTTATTTTTGGAGCATCAGAGGGAGCGGTTTCGTGCGGAATATCTATTGTCCGCAGAAAATCCAATTCTTCTATATTCATATTTACCGTGCCGTCGGGCATCAGGTACATCTCAACGCGTTGTTTTTCTTCGCTCGGATTAAGGTATGCAAGGTCTAACTCGGTTAACTCTTCAAAATCATAATGATACACTTGATAGGTAGTCATTTCATAAGAGACTTCCAGCATTGCATCGCCGGGTATTACTGCCCTCGTGGTTGGTTCTGTTTCGTAATTGTCAAGGACTTTTTTTTCTTGGCAGCCTGATATCAGAACGGCAAGCAAAAATAAACCCGTTATTATAAAATATTTATTATACATAAGTTTTTTGTTTTTAATATATTCACTGCGTTAGATTTCTTCTAACAAAAATTTTCTGTCATCAGCCGTTGCCGGAAAGGGAAACCGCAGCAACGGCAAACTACTCGAAGTCGTTCTTCCCCAATTGCCATATCGTTAAACACTTGTAAACTGTTGATAATGAGCAACTTATGTGGTTGGGGGGGGGGGGGGAAAAAATTGGTTGTGAATGAGTTGTGGTGATTGTTGAATAACGGAATGACTGAGTAACTGAATAATTGAAAATTGGGAGTGGCTCAAGGACCGGAGGCGGTGTATAATACCGCTCAGAACTAACAGCGTATTACATACTATTAGTCTGTATATGCCTTTCTTATGCTCCATATATCTCATATATTTTGCACTTAATCCTAAGACAAATGTAACATTATTTTTTGGATTTGCAAATTTTTAAGAGAAAAATTAAGCAAGGGATTAATGTGGGTTAATATAAACGTTAAGAATTATAATGAGTAGTTTTGTTTTTCTTATAATTTTTTACTTTATCACCTCTTTTTCGTTAAATATTGTTAAAAAGCATCCTAAAGTGTTAAGCAAGGTTAAATTTTTCATCGGGATACAATATAATTGTCTAATTTTAAGCATTTAAAATGAGGTTTTTTGATGCCTTAACCAACATTGTGTTTGTGTAAAGCACGCAGATTAAATGATAAGAAAAGAAAAACCTCATTGCGTAATAAGCGTATAGGTGTTTATTGTATTGTTGTTTTGGATGTTGAAAGATTGAAGGGTTAAAAATAATTGAGATATGAAAACTAAACTAACCCAAAAAATTAACAAAATAAAGCATCAATTGTTTACCTTAGCGATGCCATTATTGATATGCTGCATGGCCGGGGGGCTTTATGCGCAAACCTCTGATGTGCTGCAGATAGGTGGTAGCTACATGGAAATTCCATTACCGGGCTACATTCGCAGAATAGGGCAGCAGCGCGTAGCTATTGACGATAGCAAAACCAATACGCACATCAAGGTAACCGCATCGCCTGCAAGTTTTACGATAGTCTATCCGACAACAAACACGGTAGACTTGAACCTGAATATTGACCATACAGGCATGTCTTCCATTCCATACGTTCCTTTAGACGTAATCGCCAAATATCTTGTAACGACAGAAGCAAATTACACGGTGGCGTTAACGGGAAATCCGGATATCAGCAGTTGGCCGTCGATGAATGTGCCGGTAACCAATAACGGGAATGCAACGACAAGGGTGTCTTTTGCTAGTATGTCTCAAGGGACATATTATATCCACTGGTATGTAGAGTCGGGTGTTGCTTATGCCCATAGCCTTGACCTTGTTGTTCCTCCGGCTACTTATGGAGGCTTTGGCGCCTATCAGTTGGTTACTAACCTTACACCGGGTACCATAAGTGGTTCAACAGCCGTTCCATCGGTAACTATTACGCTTGTGCCGGACTAAATTAATTGCGAATTAATTGTTAAACAGTGTTAACTATTTTTTCGAGATATGAAATAATTATTTAATTAAGAAAAATGAAAAAACATGAAACGTTTTATTATTAGTACACTTGTATTAGTTTTAGCTTGTTTGCCGACACAGCTATTTTCGAGCGTTACTACACAAGGGAAGGAATTCCTTATTTCTTTTGGCCATCTTCAGACAGGAGTAGCCAATGTTTCGGCAATTAAGATTGTTGCCTCCGACACAACATCTGTTACATTTACTTACTATGGAATATCAGGTTCTAATAAAACAGTTGTTATTCCGGGAGGTTCCATTTACCATTATACGTTTACGACTGTGGAACGAACAGCGCTTGTTGCAAACACAACGGCTTCGAATAACACATTGAGGCTTACAGCCGATAAGCCGGTATCCGTTTATGTTCTCAACGCCAGAGGAAACACAGGAGATGCTACGCTTGTACTACCTTTTGATGCTTGGGGAACAGAATATCGTCACTTGTCCTACATGCCGGGAAATCACGGAGATGAATATGTTATTGTTGCTAAAGATGCCGGAACGAACATTTACCGTGGCGGGAGCGGTGTTATTGCTCATACACTGGGAGCAAATCAATCAATAAGATATTCTTTCGGCGGGACTACAGATGGAACCGGTACGCTGATTACTGCCAATAAACCCATTGCTTATTTTACATCCAATGAAAACCCGATAATTGCCGGAATGAATGTTGGCGATGATGCAATGTATGAACAATTGCCGCCGGCAGACATGTGGGGAACTAATTTTATGGTGCCTACCCCATTAGGTAGCAGTTCTACCGACCCATTGGGTAGTTTTCCTACTGTCAGAGTGGTTGGTTCTGTAAACGGAACAAGTGTTACCCGCACTTATGCAGGTGGAACCACGCAAACCATTTCCTTAAATGCAGGAGCGTATTTTGATTTTCCTTCAAATACCAATACCGGTTGTTGGATTACATCGACTCAAGCCATATTGGTTGGCACCTATCTAAACATGCCTGCATTAACATGGGTGCCGCCTACAGACCAAATGATGCCAATGATAATAGCAGCACCATTTAACGGATTTCTCACCCATAGTGCAATAATATTAGCGCCTACGGCAACCAGAAACCTGACGCAAGTGGCAGTGGGCGACAAAATGTTTTATGCAATAAGCGGGGGTAGTTGGCTTACCTGTGTAAACACCGCTTATTCCTATTATGTGGTGCCATTAACTAATTTGACAGATGCTTACATATTTTACCATCCGCATGGAATAATCACTTGGATTAAAGGTGTAAGCAGTAATTCATCTTACTATTATGTGGGCGCCGCTGCCGCACGTCCCGATGTTACTGCTTTCTATGCCAATAATGTTTCTCACCTTGATTTGCCTACAACTATTATTACCACAAACGCTATAAACTTTAAAGCAGCACTAAGTATGCCGTTGAGTTTGAGCCCCGGCTTTTTGAAATGGTATATTGATGGTGTGGAAGAAATGGCCGGCAGAGATATGAGTATGTGGAATAAAAATATGCCCAACGGTATTTATGAAATAAAGATGGAATTTACGGATGCTAATAATGTACTTGATTTCTTGAACAGTACTTTAACCATTTGTGTCCCTCAGCGCTTTACTGTTTGCGAACATAGCAGCCATGTTTTTGATGCAGGTACTTTTAACAACAGCAGTAATACTACTTACCAATGGTACAAAAATGGCACTATTCAAGGCGGCGCCACGAGCCAAACTTATTCGTGTGTTCCAAACAACAACGATGAAATTACCTGTTTTGTAACTATAAATGCGGGTACTCCCAATCAAAAGTCTGCCATTTTATACCGCGCCTTTGTAAGCATAGCACCATCAGTAACACCAAGGATAACAATTTCATCCTCAGGTAATAATATTTGTTCGGGCACAAGTATAACCTACACAGCCAATATTACTAATGGTGGCTCTTCGCCGAGCTATCAGTGGCAAATAAATGGGATACCTGTCGGCGGCGTAACAACAGCAACTTACGCATATCAGCCGGCTAACGGCGATATCATTACCTGTGTATTATCCTCGAGTGCAACCTGTCCAGTTCCAAATCCTGTTACATCCGCTCCTATAACAATGACAGTAACGCCAACGGTAAATCCTTCGGTAAATATTTCGGGGGTGCCGGACTAAATTAATTACCTGCCCGCAGTATTTCACAAGCTTTGTTTGCACAGGATGGCGGTATAACCATACAACAACTTTGCTTGTTCGTTGTTGCTCCCATCTTTGGCGCTGTCTTGGCCGGCGCGCTTTATAAGTAGCTAAAGAAGTAAGGTTGTTTTGTTTTTCCTTGCCCTTGGTTTAAACCAAGGGCAAGGAGGAATATTGTAAAAAAAATAGCAGAACTATGCAGCGTTTTTTTTGGTTTTTGCATCTTATACAGAGGGGAAAATATATCTATATATAATTAACACTTGTATATAATTAACACTCTAAGACCCAAATATTAATTTAAAATGAATGATTAGTTGAACATTATGAATGATTAGTTGAACATTTAATCCGTGTAAGGTGTTCAAATCAAGTAAGATGAAAGCCAAACCAAAAAAAACCAATAAACCGTTTATGAAAAAGAAAAGGATGAAAACGATCACTAATACAAAAAAACTTTTTATAGCATTGTTATTAAGTTTGGTGGTAACAACCGGCTATTCGCAACACAATGCAACCGAAGGCACGGAGTTTTATGTGACTTTTGTGAATAATAATAATCTGTCTGCTTCTACTCCAGGCCTTACCTGTCAGATTCGGTATGTGGTAACGGAGGCCTGCACTATTACCGCCCAATATGGCGATGGCAGCTATTTGGAAAATAATGCAGTATATGCTCCGGGCGTATATACATTAGAGACCGATAAATCGAAATCATATTATATGGGCGCATCCGGAACCTCCGATAAAATGATAAAGATAAGCTCTACGAAAAATATCAGCGTGTTCGCTCTTAGTATGTCGGTATTTTCCTCTGATGCCACTACGATATTACCGATAACCACATTGGGCAATAAATATACGATACTTTCCAATATAGATATGCCTAACTACGGAGGACATATTGCAGTTATTGCACCAACACCAGGTACTACATTTACCATCCGGCGGCCAGACAATACAGCAGTGCTTTCCAATCAAAACATAGCAGCTTACAATCAGCCTTATTTTTATTTCGAGGACGGTAGCAATCAAGATTTTACAGGTTATACGGTAGAATCAAATCATAACGTAGCAGTTTTTAGCACTAAGATATGTGGCAATCCTGCGCCTGGTGGAGGTTGCGACCATAATTTTGAACAAATGTTCCCTGCCAATACTGCCGGGAAAGAGTACCTCTTGTGGAGTATGAGCCCGATATATCAATCCTCTAATCCGGCTGGTTATGACAGTTATAGAGTAGTTGCCTTGGAAAACAGTACCACTATAACGAGAAGGATAGGTGCAGCAACTACAACTATTTTATTGAATGAAAATGAGGCAAGTAGTATTACCCTTACTCCCAGCAAAGTTACCAATGATCCTTATGCACATAATTCCTCAGGTGTAATTCAATTTACTTCCAATAACCCATTTCTTGTAGAGCATATACTTGGCCATGCTCCCTGTGTCAAATGGATATCACCGGTGGAACAGCGGGTTACCAGCGCCGTATTAACTCCTTTTATTCCTATAGGAAATAGTGTTATTGAATACCACCAGTTACACGTAATGATACCGTCAGGGTCGCAGGGCTTCTTCACAATGAAAGAAACGCGTGGCGGAATATCCCAAAATGTAGACTTAACCTTCTATACTAATATCACTAATCAATATTATACGATTGCATATAAAGAATATGCAAAATTTGATGATGTGTTAATAGAACTGTCGAATCCGGCAGGGCTTATTGCTTATATGGCCGGTTATGGGCAAGCCGAATCCTATCTTTTTACCGCCGGTGTCAGTGCGTTTAATCTGCAGACATATTATACCATTACCACTAAAACTACACCTTTCAGCGATGTATATTATACAGATACCGAAGAAAACACGCATACCTTTGTTTCATCGGATAACATAACGCTAAAGCGCACCATAGAAAAGCCCTTT